>DNGF01000128.1:0-549 GCA_003486665.1 Oscillospiraceae bacterium | reverse complement strand
CTTATTTTCGGCGATAGCCTTTTGAAAAAGCTCTACCAATTTTTCCGACCCTTTCAAATGGCAGGATGAACCTACGCAAATTTGAACGATCATTTATTTTCACACCTTTGCAAGTACGTTTTTGTTAAAGAAGTCCTTTACCGTATCCGGCGAAACCGAGAAAAATTCATCATCTACAGTAACGCAGACTCCCTGCTGGCACTTGCCCATGCAGAATGTTCCGCCAAGTTCGACCTTGTCGCCGAGATTGTTAGTGTGAATAAGATACTGGAGCTGCTCAACTACCTGGCGTGAGCCTTTGATGTGGCATGATGAGCCGATACAAACCGTAATCTTCATTGAAATATCCCCCTATTTTATGTTTAATTATCTTAGGTATCCGCCGAACGATTCGTGCTTGCTGTCCTGAACCGATCGGCGGCGGTCATTTTTAGTCAATTTGTGCGATGCTGCCTTTATTATTCGTAGTCAACAACGTCAATCCATGAGTGCAGGAACTCGCGCTCTGCCTCATTGCCCTTGACTGTCTGTGAAGCAGCTACGATCGGC
>DNGF01000058.1 GCA_003486665.1 Oscillospiraceae bacterium | reverse complement strand
TATATAATAAAATGAAACTAAGCGGAGGTGTTTACAATGACGGATAAAACGATTCAGTTTTCTATAAAGGAAGACCATGAGAAGGAAATGAAATCGACCTTGAAAGCCGTTTATAATGCGCTGAGTGAAAAAGGATATAATCCGACAAGTCAGATAGTAGGATATCTTCTTTCCGAGGATCCGACCTATATTACCACTCACAACAACGCAAGGAGTCTTATCCGCAGGATAGACCGTGACGAGTTGCTCCAGTCCTTGGTTAAAAATTATCTCAAAGATTAAGAAAGGCTGATATAAATGGCAGTTAAGAAAAAGGGAGATCAGTTTCTCACCTACAGAGGAAAGCCTCTTGTTCGCAGCGGAAACATGATCTATTACGGAAACATGAATGACCCGTACGTTATCATGATTCAGATTATGAGCAAAAAGATGCAGGGAGATGTTGAGGTTCCCGACAGAGTTCTCATTCAGCTTCTCAATACGGATCCCGATTGCCGTCCGAAGGAGCGCATAGTGAAGAAGAGCGAAAAGCACGGTCTTTACAATGCAATGGATATCGGAACGATCTGGCTCGAAAGAGCGCTTAAGTAAACATATTGAATTGAACGGACTGTACCCAAAAAGGCACGGTCCGTTTCGAATATGGGCTTTTCGACAAATGAATCCGGTTGTCGGGAAGCTAAACAAAAGATATGTTTTATTCAGTGGACTTTATTTAAAAAATATGGTATAATCATAAATCGGATAAGCAAATTATCTATATAGAATTTATGGGAGGTGCCGCAGGTGCAAAAGATTGATGCGACCGTCAAAAAGGAAACGCTTTTCATTGCCGCATTTACACTGATATTCAGTGCGGCTATGGAGCTTGTATTTCTTCTTCTCGGATATTGGAGCTATAAGGTCGTGCTGGGCAATCTGCTCGGATTGGTTGCGGCTGTACTCAATTTTTTCCTGATGGGATATACGGTTCAGGAGGCTGTACTTCTGGAAGAAAAGGACGCAAAGAAAAAGGTTAAGCTTTCGCAGTCATTACGTACACTGATGCTTGTGGCTTTTGCTGCCGTTGGCTGCATTTTTAAGTGCTTCAATCCCATCGCGGTTCTTTTACCCTTGCTTTTTCCGAGAATAGCAATCTTGTTCAGACCGTTGTTTAAAAGTAATGATTGATATGAAATTCGTACACGGAGGTGTTGCCGAATGAATAAAAAAAGCATAGGCTTCAAGCTTGTTGACGCCTTGCTGATACTTATGATGATTCTGCCGCTTGTCGGCGCAATGGCATTGCAGGTCATGACCAAGCCCGCCTCGGACGGTGTCGCGATCTCCGGCGCAAGAATCTTTTTCACGATTCATATGCCGATACAGGATCTCCCGATAACGGAAAGTCAGGTCAATACATGGCTTATCATGATCTCACTCTTCTTCCTCTGCCTTTTCTTTACGCACGGCTTGACCGAAAAATGCGAATCAAAACGGCAGGCGATAGCGGAATGGATAGTCGAAAAGACCGATGACCTCGTTCGGGACAACATGGGCGAATATTTCAAGGAGTTTTCTCCGTTCGTCTGCGGAATTATGGCTCTTTCGGCTTTTTCAAGCCTTTCGTCAATGCTCGGAATCTTTCCGCCGACGTCGGTTATAAACGTTGTTGCAGGCTGGGCGGTTATAGTTTTTATACTCATTACGCACTACAAGCTCAAGGGCGGTTTCTTGAATTATCTCAAGAGCTTCACCGAGCCTGTTCCCGTGCTGACGCCGTTCAACGTTATCAGCGAGTTTGCAACTCCCGTTTCAATGTCGTTCCGTCATTACGGTAACGTGCTTTCGGGTTCGGTTATTTCCGCTCTCGTAGCGGCAGGCTTACAGGCAGTGTCGCACGCTTTGTTGAGCTGGATACCGGGTAAGATCGGTGAGTTTCCGCTGTTCCAGATCGGTTTGCCTGCGATCTTGTCGCTGTATTTCGACATTTTCAGCGGATGTATGCAGGCTTTCATTTTCGCAATGCTCACAATGATCTATGTTTCGGGTGCGTTCCCGATCGAGGAGTGGCAGAAGCGAAAGGAAAAAAGACAACAGAAAAAAGCGGCAAAGAAAAAAGCCGCATAAATAAAACGGAGGTTATTATTATGACAGCAATCGCAATCGGAATTATTCTCGGATGCTGCGCTCTCGGCGCAGGTATGGCAATGATCGCAGGTATCGGCCCCGGTATCGGTGAAGGTAACGCAGTCGCCAAGGCTTGTGAAGCTATCGGCCGTCAGCCGGAGAGCAAGAGCAACGTTACAACGACCATGATCATGGGTTGTGCTATTGCCGAAACAACAGGTCTTTATGCCCTTGTTATCGCAATTCTTCTCATCTTCGTTGCTCCGAGCAGACTTGTTGATATTCTCATGAGCTTAATCTGATCTTGTCGGGAGTGAATTTGTAATGCAAAATCTTGATGTCATATCAATCAATATATGGCAGATATTGATCTCGCTTTGCAATCTTCTGATAATCTTCCTCTTGTTCAAAAAGTTCCTCTATGCCCGTGTGCGTAAGTTCGTTGACAAGCGTAAGCAGAATGTTGACGCACAGTACGAAAGGGCGCAGGAGGCTGAAAATGCCGCCCTCGCCGACAAGAAAACATACGAGGACAAGCTTAAAACGGTTAAGGCGGAAACCGATGAAATGATCAAGGACGCCACTGTGAAGGCTGACAGGAGGAGCGAAAGAATTATTTCGGACGCAAAGGAAAAGGCTGACGGAATGCTTCGTCAGGCTCAGAGCGAGATTGAGCTGGAAAAGAAAAAAGCTTCGGACGATATCAAGCATCAGATCGCCGATGTTTCAACGCTTGTTGCCGAAAAGGTACTTGAGCGCGAAATTGACACTGACGATCAGCGTAAATTTATCGACTCTTTTATAGAGGGGATAGGTGACGGCGATGGCTCAGATAAGTAACGAGTATGCCGAGGCACTCTTTGCGTTGGCAATGGAAAACGAAAGCGTCAAAGAGTATTCGGAAGCTCTTGATATTGTTTTGAAGGTAATGATTGAAAATCCCGAATACATTGATTTTCTTGCTTCACCGGATATTCCGAAGCAGGAGCGTGTCGGTGCGATCGAAAGCGCATTCGGCGGCAGTATTCCCGAAACAGTGGTTTCTTTCCTGTGCCTTCTTTGCGACAGGGGCAGAATCCACACGCTTAAGGATTGTAT
>DNGF01000089.1 GCA_003486665.1 Oscillospiraceae bacterium | reverse complement strand
ATGCGCCCAGTACCATGCGTCATATGTACCGTTATCGCAGTTAAGACAGTCATAGCCCGCGTCCTGAAGATACTTTGCAGCCTTCTCGGACTCTTCCATATCACGGCCTACCTCAACATAGTCCTCGCCGGGGATAGCGCCCTGACGGAAGCCCTTTGTCTTGGAGATAACGCTGTAACGGAGCGAAACAGGAAAATCATCGCCGCAAGCTTCCTTGATAGCCTGAACGACCTCAACGGGGAAACGGTAGCGGTTTTCGAAGCTTCCGCCGTATTCGTCTGTACGCTTGTTGACATATTTAAGTGTGAACTGGTCAAGAAGATAACCCTCGTGAACAGCATGAACTTCAACACCGTCAACGCCTGCGTCCTTGAGCATCTTTGCGCTCTTTGCGAATGCGTCAACAAACTTGTGGATTTCTTCCTTAGTCAAGGCTCTTGACGGAACCTTATCCGACCAACGGTTCGGAGAGGGGCTTGCCGTAGCCGTAATCATATCGAGATCCATGAACGGCTTGCTGAGAACCTTAAGCACAGGATTGGTGAAAAGACTCTCCATCATGGAGCTGATTGTAAATGAACGACCGAAGCCTGCGGTGAGCTGAACAAAAAGCTTTGCGCCGGTCTTGTGGAACTCCGGCATCCACTTCTTGAGGTCATCGTACATCTTCTTGTTCTTATACAGCCACTGACCGAACATCGGGTTGTAAACGGGCTGACAGCCGGGGAGAATAAGACCTACGTTGTTCTTGGCAATTTCCATGATGAACTTAGCGCCGTCTTTATCAAAATGGTTCTTCTCCATCCATCCGAAAAGGTCGGTGCCGCCCATGCTTGTCAGAACGATACGGTTCTTGATCTCGCAATTACCGATCTTCCACGGCGTAAATAAGGGTTCTAATTTTTGATCCATATTTTACCTCCTGAATTGATTTAAAATCAGTTTCCGTTTAATTATAACACGACATAATAAAAAATGGAAGTAGTTAAGGATAAATTTTGTTAAAAAATTCACTTATTATCGGGACAATACCGAAAAAATAGTTTTTCTTGCAAAATAGCCGTATACATGGTATATTATATAAGAAAAATTTTCCGGAAGGACGGGATTTAATGGATTTCAAGTTTCAGGTTTCCGTAATAGTTCCTGTTTACAATGTTGAAAAATACCTGAACAGATGTATTGATTCATTGATATCACAAACTATTGATAAAAAGGATATGGAGGTCATTCTTGTTGACGACGGTTCAACGGACAACAGTCCTGCCATCTGCGATGAGTATGCCGAAAAATTTGATAATATAAGAGTCTTTCATATTGAAAATAACGGCGTGTCCAATGCGAGAAACCTCGGAATGGATAAGGCTCAGGGTAAGTATATCATGTTCCTTGATTCGGACGACTATCTCTCCCCGAATTCCGTTAAGAGTATCGCAAAGTTTTTTAATAAAAATCATGACAAGGTGGATGTCGTTACATACCGCGAAAAGGTTGATTTGGACGGAAAAATCAAGGACAGCACCCATTACAGATATCATTATATAAAGAAGAGCGGAGTGTATGATCTCGATACGCCGGAATATATGTTCTTTGTTCAGTCGCACATGAATATCTGCGTAAAAAACAGGGGAAAAGATAACTTTAAGTTTGATACAACAATGATATTTCATGAGGATCAGAAGTTCATTCTTTCCAACCTTGCCGAAAAGGGCAAGATCGGCTTCTGCAAACCTGCCGTGTATTATTACTACAAGAATCTGAACGGCGCGACAAGCACAAGAAGCCATCCTTATTATATTTTCGAAAAGACAATGGCTCTCTGGGAATCGTTTATTCTGAATAAAGAGTATGTCCCGAAATATGTTCAGGCGTTTTTTCTGCATGACTTTCATTGGAAGCTCAAAGCCGATCTTCTTTGGCCGTATCATTATAAGGATGAAGATTTCAGCAAGGCTTTTGACAGAATCGTGAATCTTTTAAGGCACATAGACGATGATGTTATAATTAATTTTCCGGGACTTGCTTATCCGCATAAGGCATACATTTTTCAGCTGAAATACGGCGACAAAATAACCCTTAATGAGAAAGAGGATATGTATACCTTCGATGTGGACGGGGAGGAGCTGCTCAAGTGTCCTAATATTGAAGTGTTCATGCCGCGTTTTAATGTAAATCACGGAATACTTACAATCGTCGGCGTGGTTAAATGTATCGCGTTTAACTTTACCGATGATATTAAGGTTGCTGCGGAATATAAATTCAAAAACGGCGAAAGCAAAAAAGAAGAGCTTGAACTCAGAGAGTCGTCGCTCGGTATTTTTGCATCGAAGACGAGGACGAACAAATTCAAAATGTTTATTATCAAGCGTCCGATCGGCGATTTAAATGATATTGTATTCACTGCGACGCTTGACGGAAAATTCTACGATGTGAATTTTACTTTTCCGCAGACCTGTCCTTTCAATAAGGCGGCGCGGAGAAGCTCCTATATCTGTGAAGATAAATTTATAAAATATAGAAAGAGCAGGATAAAATTCAGAAAATCAAATATTTTCCATATTCTTGCTTATATAATCAAAACTGTTTTGCTTGCGCCGAAGATAGGATACCGCAACGCATTGACAAAGCTTGCCGCGCCGAGAATGAAGAAAAATCACCGTATTTGGCTCTATTGCGATTCTTCCAAAACCGTAAAAGATAATGCCTATTATCAGTTCATCCACGATTGCAAAAAGAATGACGGAATTGAAAGATATTATGTTTATAACAAGGAAGCCGACATCAGCGGCTGGTTTGATGAGTCACAGAGGGCGAAGCTTATTGAATACGGTTCCGTTAAGCACAGACTTTATGCTCTTTCCGCAGATAAGATTCTGACATCGTTTTACGGCTTACAGGATTTTCTCTGCTATCCCAACGGAGCATATAAGTACTTCGCCGATTTAGCGACATTTGAACTTGTTTATCTTCAGCACGGAGTGCTTCATGCTCATCTGCCGACAATGTATTCGCTTGATAGAATGGTGCTTGACAAAGAGGTTGTTTCAACTCAGTTTGAGGTCGATAATCTTATAACGAATTATTGCTTTGAGGATTCGTTTTTGATCAAGAGCGGAATGCCGAGATTAAAGCATATCCCCAAGGATAAAAAGCCGGAGAAAAAAATTCTTTTTGCTCCGAGCTGGAGAAAGTTCCTTGTTGAGTCCGATAATATGGGCAGCTGGATCCCGAAAGACGCCGCTTTCATCAAGTCTGATTTTTATAAAAACATCATGGCTTTCCTGACCGATGAAAGACTCAATGAAGTGCTGAAAAAGCATGGCTATGTTCTGGATTTTAAGCCGCACCCGAACTTCAGAGTATATGACAAGCTCTTTGATTTGAACGGCGAAACCGTGCGCCTTGCACCGAAGACGGTTGATGAATATTCGTACAGCGTATTTATTACGGATTTCTCGTCGTTTATGTTTGATTTTATTTATCTCAAACGTCCGATCCTTTATTTTATGCCGGATCTTGAGCTTTTTGAAGCGGGACTGAATCATTACAGAAAGCTTGATATTCCGCTTGAAAGGGGCTTTGGCGAGTTTGCGTCTGAGCCGAAAAAGGCGGTTGATGACGTTATCGCATTGATTGAAAACGGATGCGTTCCGGAAAAGAAATATCTTGACAGAATGAACGGCTTGTTTATAAATGCGGATGAACCGGACGAAGCATTATACGATGCGCTCATGAATGAGTGATTTTTACAGTTGAACAATTTAGAAAGGGCTGCCGTTAAACACGACAGCTCTTTCTTGCTGTTATCTTAAAACGGCGGTGAAAAAGACGCATTGGTTGCAATTGGAGTTCTCATTATTCTGCTTGGCGGTTTGCACAAAAAGCAAACTCGATTTTTGTCAAAAAAGCTGTGAGTGTTTTTTGATGTTTTATGACTCTAATAAGTGTAAGACGGTCTTATACGGTTAAATAAGGTGGCTATTCATGGATAGAGGGTTAGAAGTTTATCAGCGCTTTCTCGATGGAGATGAAAAAGCGTTG
>DNGF01000249.1:2752-3325 GCA_003486665.1 Oscillospiraceae bacterium | reverse complement strand
ATTCCGCCACTCTCGCATTAAATTGCTGTTCCGTCAAGGAACGATAGATATTATAATCGAACATTCGGGGAATGTCAAGCTATTTATGAAAATTTTTTGTTTGGAACTTTTATGATATTTTTTGAGAATAAATTCTTTCTTTTGAGGTCATTAATTACCTCTGTACTATTGACAAAAATCCAAAAGAACGATATCATTATTTCAGACTTTATTAAAGGAATTTTTTTAATGGATAGATACGGTAAACTTGCAAAAAATACAATGCTCATCAGTATCGGTGTGCTTACTTCAAAGCTGATCGTTTTTTTGATGGTCAGGTTCTATACGGGCTATCTTACCCCTGCGGAGTACGGTGACGCTGACCTGATCAGCCAGACTGCCAATCTGCTTTTTCCCGTAATTTCACTCGGTATTACGGACGGCGTTTTCCGCTATGCGATCAATTCTTCAACGGACAGGAACAGGGTATTCTCTTCCGGAGCATTTGTAATTTTACTCGGTTCAATCTTTTTGCTTCTTTGCCTGCCGCTTCTGAATTTGCTTATCGGCGACAGGATCGACGTTACGGCGTAA
>DNGF01000249.1:298-2687 GCA_003486665.1 Oscillospiraceae bacterium | reverse complement strand
ACCATTTCATCGTGTATCCATTCGATATGCAGTCAGTTTGTCCGCGGACTCGGCAATACAAGGCTCTTTGCCGTGCAGGGTATAGTCAACACGTTCTCCGTTGTTGCTCTCAATATTCTTTTCCTTGCTGTTCTCGGTCTTGGAATTGACGGCTATGTATATTCGATTGTTATTTCCGATCTTCTGTGTGCGATTTATCTGATCCTCAGGGAAAAGCTCTGGAGATACATCACTTTCAGGCTTGACAGAAGCCTTATAAAAAGAATGCTTAGATACAGTATTCCTCTTATCCCGACCGCTATTTTCTGGTGGATCACCTCTGTTTCGGACAGATACATGATCAACTGGATGGTTGACAGCACGGCAAACGGAATTTATACAATTGCGTGCAAGCTGCCGACAGCCATCGTTTTGCTTTCGGGCGCATTCAGCGATGCGTGGCAGTATTCGGCGGTCAGCGAGAGAAAGGACGAAGAGGCGAGCGAGTACAAAACATTTTTCTCCGACGGCTGGCTTTCGTTCCAGGGCATTCTTTTCTTCGGATGCAGCCTTGTTATTGCGCTTGCAAAGCCGGGCATAAAGCTTCTTGCAACCGAGGACTATTATTCGGCATACGAATATGTTCCGCTACTGTGCTGTGCTATGGTTTTCTCGTCTTTCGCAACATTTATGGGAAGCGCCTTCCTTGTTTTTAAAAGAAGCAGACTTTCGTTCGTAACCTCGATGGTCGGCGCCTTGGCAAATATTGTGCTTAACTTTATCCTTATCCCGAAATATGAGATCTACGGCGCGGCTGTCGCTACACTTGCAAGCTACTTTATCGTTTTTGTGATAAGAGCGTTTATGTCAAAAAAGCTTGTTGATTTCAAGATGTATATTGTCAGAACGGTTATTTGCAGCGCAATTATTTTGCTCCAGACGGTATGCACATATTTTGATCCGAAATATCTTATAGCGATCAATATTATCGCTGTTCTTGCAACGGTCGCAATTTACTTCAAGACCTTCTATTCGGTAATCACAAAGGTATTGAAAACATTTCTTTCCAAAAGAAAAAGCAAATAAAATGAGTGCCTGACGCATTCGAAAAAAGTAAAGCTATAATTCACATTCGGTATGTTTACCGTTTATGAATTATAGCTTTTTTGTCTGTTTTGTGCCGAGCCGTGATAAATTCGGCTTATATTTCATTGGTATCTATTGCCGAAATGACCTTTTCAATGTATGCTCCGAATCTGTCGGAAATCTTCGCCGCCGCTATGCCGACCTCTTCATCGGAAAGCTTGCAGTCAAGGACTCCTGCAGCCATATTAGTCATAACGGAAAACGCGAGCAGAGGCATGGAACAATGAGCCGCAGTAAGAGCCTCGGTAACGGTTGACATTCCGACAGCGTCCGCTCCAAGGAGCCTTGCGGCGCGAATTTCCGCAGGGGTTTCAAACTGAGGACCGGGGAAAAACATATATACTCCCTCGCGGAAGGTGAGTCCGCTTCCGTTCGCGCAGGAGAGTGCAAGCTGACGGAGCTTTTTTGTATACATATCGGATACGTCAAAAAATCTCGGACCGAAAAAGTCAAGATTTTTTCCGCGGAGGGGACTGGCACCGTTGAGCTTTATATGGTCGCTGACTATCATAATATCTCCGACATTATAATCCTTGTTTACCGCGCCGGCGGCATTCGTCAGAATGGTTGCCTTGACTCCAAGGAGCTTAAAAAGGCGGATCGGAATAACAAGCTGTTCAAAGTCATAGCCCTCGTAAGAGTGAAAGCGTCCTGCCATGCAGATCACCTTTTTTCTTCCGACCTCGCCGTAAATAAGCTTGCCTGCATGAGAGCTGACGGTCGAAACGAGGAAATTAGGAATATCTTCGTAATTGATCTCAATCGGATTCTTGATTTTTGACGAAAAATCTCCGAGTCCCGATCCGAGGACGATTGCAATTTCAGGCTCATCGGTAATTATTGATTTTACATAGTCTGCACTTTTTTTGAAAAACTCAACCGTATATTCCATTTGTATTCACCCCATAATATTGTTCATAATTTTTTTACAAAAAAACACTTGACCTAAAGTTAACTTTAGGTAGTAATATGTTGTTGTAAAATATGAATTGATTATATCATTCACACATTGATATGTCAATCGGGAGGTAGTTTTATGATTCTGAATGAAAAATACAAGCTTTCCAACGGCGTCGGAATTCCGAAGCTCGGACTCGGCACATGGATGATTCCGGATGAGCAGACAGATGAAGCGGTTCGCAAGGCAGTTGAACTCGGCTACCGACATATTGATACCGCGCAGGCATACGGTAATGAAGCGGGAGTCGGCAGGGGAGTCAAGTCCTGCGGTATTCCGAGAGAGGAGCTTTTTGTTACAAGCAAG
>DNGF01000249.1:0-263 GCA_003486665.1 Oscillospiraceae bacterium | reverse complement strand
AATAAGAGCTATGAAACGGCGGCAAGGTCGATTGACGAAACACTTGAAAAAACGGGACTTGATTATCTCGACATGATGATAATTCATGCGCCCCAGCCATGGGCGGAATTCCGCGGTGAAAAGAGATATTTTGAGGAAAACAGGGAAGCGTGGCGCGCCCTTGAGGATGCGTACAAGGCGGGAAAGCTCAGAGCTATAGGTGTTTCGAATTTTCTCGCTGACGATCTTGAAAGCCTCTTTGAGGGAGCTGAGATCAAGCCTAT
>DNGF01000035.1:3029-10863 GCA_003486665.1 Oscillospiraceae bacterium | reverse complement strand
CATCACAGAGAGAGACCTGCGTATGGTCAATGCTGTTTTCCTTGGAGAAAACCATCAATGCAGTGTCACTCTGGATTTCGTACTTGTAACCGGCTTCCTTAAATCTTTCGGCTGCATCAGAGGATAACGAACTTGGGACTATAAAGGCTACCAGCATTGCAAATATAATATTTCTTTCGGTTGAAAGTGAAATACTGCTTTGCTCCCTCATCCTTAATCTTGACGGTCTTTCGGCTCTCACCATCGAAGATAACCAAATCGCCGTAAGGCTGGATTCTCTTGTTCCCGCAGTAAGGAATAGTGTAATTTTTCAATTCTTCAATCTTAACCATTTTTATAGTCCTCTTTTTGTGTTATTCTGTCTTGCTTTTAAGGCTGACAAAAATAGTCGAACTCTTTAAATCCACCGGATTCTTCGACATATCGCTTGCATTCCTCAGCCGTGAACACTTCACCATAACCACCGCAGCCGGTCTCTGTATCATATTCTCCGTAATGGTCAGGATTATCAAAATGTGCAATAATCATCTGCACGAGGTTTTCAATACTGGTCTTTGGCTCATAGCCCTGCTCGCTAACCCAATCGGCAATAATTTTCATTATGTCAACCGCCATTGTTATCTCTCTCTTTCAGTAATTTATTTACTGTAATCAGTATAGCACAGCTCTATAGTTATGTCAAGAGGTTTTTCAAAACATATTTATTTTTTTTCAATTGGGCACACCTTTTCAATGCACCCAATTAAATCAAGCATTTAAGCTATAATCTGCGACAGCACCGCATCCCATCTTGCAGTTCTACCGAGATTCGGGTACTTGCTATTACCGAGGGCTTCAATTCCTCGTGGAGAATTATTTGATAATTCGGAAATTAACTTTTTCTTTACCTCTGCCAATTCAGATGTATGATTATCGTAAACTTTTCTTAACGCCTCCATAACCATATAACTATATCCGTTTGAAAATTTATCCCAATGACTGTCCTGAATCACATCGAAAATAAATTCAAGTCCGGGTTCGCCCTCTCTTTTCATTATTTTTCTTGCATGAGGAACGGTCTTTAAGATTCCGCAGCCCTGTCCGGGTCTTACCTCGATATTGTAGTCATCGCAAACTTTAGCGATTCGTTTATCAAGCTTTGACAGCTCTGTATCATCATCTTCTGATATAAACTGATTAGCTTTATATTCATCATAGGGATTGAGTTTCTTCCTACCGACATTAAACTCAACAAAGAGCTTTGCTTCAGAGGAAAGATTCATTCCGGTTTCGATTTCACATACAAGATAATGCTCACCGCACATTTTAGCCGCTGCTGCCCTATGCTGACCGTCAACAACATTAAAACAACTATTGTTCTCATCATACGAAACCCTTATAACATCGCACTTCTGAGCATCCCATTCCTCTGCGATTTTATAAACATGTTTTTTGCGCTCTCTCTGATACGGCGGTATATTTAATAATGCAACATCAATCCATGCAAACTTCTTAGTTCCGACGGTCACAGCATTCTGCATTACAAGAGATGCCATTGCTTTGCGTTCAATGACACCATAGCCCGGTGCAAGATTAACTTTTTTATTGATTTTTGTTGTAGTATTTGATTTCATGTTTTTAACTTCCTTTGATTCGTTTTCGTGTTTGTTTGCTGATTTTCTTGTTCTGCAACCTGATGAACGCGGTACATATAACTCTCTTATATTTCCCATGCAATCTTTATCGTAAGATAAAAATAAGTTATTAGATTTTATAAGATATGTAGCCTCTTTTGTCGTGAGAGCTGCGCGCTCAAATGTTGCGTTGTGTTTTGTGCAACCGATTGATTTGCTGAATTCGTCCTCGAAGTTCACCCACTCATCACGCTCCTGCTGAGTGGGGAACACTATTATTTCTTCATCATCATCTTTGAATTTTGCATAAAATTTCATAAAATAATAACCTCATTTCAACATTTTAATTTAAAATCTTTATAGTTTCCCTATAATGCCTAATCAAAACAAACATCAGAGTAAAAAGCACTTTTAATAAAACTTTTCCCAAACTGCTTTAAAACATTGAGGACAACTGCCTTCACATCAGATGGTTCTTCGCTACAGTCTGCAACAAATACAAATTCATCATCTTCATACCAAGGTATAAAATCTCGATTCCAAATTTTTGCATGTGCCCGATTTTTGCTTATCGGCTTTGCGGATTTGCTTATCGTGTTGACCTGATAATACTTTTGCATAAAAAATCCTCTCTTAAATTAGATTTGCAATCTAAACAAAAGAGAGGTATTATATATGAAAGACTTATCCCTTTCAATTATATATAAGTCTGATGTATTTCATTTTGAATACAAGCTCTTTTGCTTTGCGGAACAAACATAAACAGAGTCGCCAAACTTGTAATTTATATTTGTTTTGTTTGATTACAGCATTATTATATCACACTGTTATCAGTATGTCAAGTATTTTTTTTATTTTCGTTGATAAAATTTTCTATTGCTTTGTGAAGGGGCTCACTATATGAAATACCCATACGGTCACAAATCATTTTATACTCTGCTGCAATATCATTTTTTTCTCTTATAACTATTTGAGTATAAACTCTTTTATTGTATTCGTTGTTTGATTTAAAACCAGTCCTTTTGGCGTATTCTCGCTGTCGTGCATTTTTGCGCTCTCTTGCTTCTTCTTCTGTATATTTTTTCTGTGCCATTTTAAAATCACCTTTCCGATTGAATGATGTCCCACGGTGTTATAATTCCCATTAGAGGAGAAGTCTTTTTACCACCGGATGTGAGCAAAGCCATACCTATTCTTTTCCCCTTTTTGAATTCCATTTCTATAAAATCTTCAAGTTCTTCAACATAAGAATCATATGGCATAAACACAAAACTTTCCATTTCTCTGTCATCTATCGAAAGATATTGCTTAATATCTGAAAATGTCAACTCCGAATCAATCATAACAATTTCATTATCTGCTATATAATTAAATACAGAATTTTCATCAAAAACTCCAATTACAATGCCATCATCCAAGATTGGAATATGAGTAAAACAATTTTCTCTCATTACTTTAATGGTTGCTTGCACATTTCCTTCTATGTTCTGATAATAAATATCATTTTTCTTTATACAAATATCCGAACACCTTGAACGGTTCTCTATTTTATCTATGAGTGAATCAATAAAGTTTATCATTACATCGTTGGGCGTAATTGCAAAATCTTTATTAATTTTTTCGTTATGATGCAACCAATTACGAACATCCTGACAATACTGTATGTCATCATGAAATTTTTTAAATTTGTCTTTTTTGCTTAAATAAAATATGAAATAGAGTCACGCTTGCGAAGATTATACGCTGCTCTGACCGCTTTTTCCAATTGAATGTATTTATTTATGTAATCGTTGGTGTCCATCAATTAATTCTCCATTTTTTATTATATCCTTAAATTTGCGAAAGTTTTGCAAGCCAGCTCTTAAATCTATCTGCATTGTGTGTAGTCCATTGACTTACAACAATAAATTTTCTTCCATTGAATTCAAAGACCTCACACCAATATCGATTATAACCTTTAGCGTCTTTTGTTAACTTTCTTATCTGCTTTTCATTCCTTATTTCTTTAAAAAATGAAGTTCCAATACCAAATGTTTGCTTGGTATATTCATCAGTTAAAAGAAGATTCAGCATTTGGTTATCAAATACATAGCCGGAAGCGGATAAGTTTCGCATTGATGTCTTTACAAACTTTCCAATTTTCATATCATCATTTGTATCTTGAATTGGAATATGCTCCGTTTTTTTCTCATCTGTATGTAAAGATGTATAATCAGCTCTCAAATAAAGATAAAGACTATTAGATGGAATACCATACTCTAACAAAAGCCTCCGAATCAATGAACAAATAGCATTAGCACTATGACATGTCCATACATAAATATCGGTATTTTTAAGCCTTCGATAATACTTACCCTTATTAACATGTGAAAAATATTCAATTTTACTTCCTTTAAATCTGTCAGATACAATAACACTATTAAACAACACCGAATCTTTCTCATATAACAATTCGCATATTTTTAATAGTGAGCTTTTCCAGTCCGAAACATTGTACCTAACATTATTCAGAAAGAAACCACAGATTTTCTTATGAGTAAATGACTCTGTTAATAAATGCGGAATCTCCGAATCCACTTCATAATCCCTATAATTAGGAATTGCTTTCTCGTTTTCCGGGCTTTCATCTTCGACATCTTCGTCACTTTCAGGAGACATAGCAGCAAAAGAATCTAAATATGAATTTAATGCTCTTTCAATCTTCATTATTAATTTTCCATATTCGGTTAACTCGGAAATTTTATCGAAATCATCTTCGTTTTGTACTGATTTCAATATGGAATTTTTAGAATCTCTAATACTTTCAATTAGAAATTCTATTGAATAAAAAATATCATTTGCATTAGTTTTATAATTTTCAGAGATAAATTGATATAAGCTTAACAAATTCTCATTTAATGTGTCCATAACCAGCTCATCCTAATTTATTATTTTTGTTAATTATAATATAAATAAGATGAAAAATCAATATTATCCGATGCAAACTATCTTTTTTTAACAAAAAAGCACTTGACAAAACCTCCTAAAAGTGAGGTCGCTTCGCGACCTATTAATTAAGGAATTATTCGTCTCGCCACGAACCTTAATTACACTTTAGGAGGTATGTCATATGAATCGAATTGACATCTGCAAAAATATCATCCAATCCATTAAGGAGTATATCACAACCCCAGAAAAACTGGAACCTCATCGTGCAAAAAATCATTTTGTTCGTAAACGAAAACTTTCTCTTTTTCAAGTAATTATGTATCTGCTTTATACTTCAAAGGCCTCTATGTTTCAAAATCTTTCCCGTATTCGGGAAGATCTTGGATGCCTTGATTTCCCTGATATTTCAAAGCAGGCTCTGATAACGGGCGGCAAGCGCTGTAAAAGTGTTTCGCTTGCTGTTGCCAGTATTTTTAAGCTGCCCGTTTTCGATGAATACTGCGATCTTGTGATGAATATTTTTGCTCCGCACAGTGTTGATGAAATTTCCCGCGTTCTGAAAAAATCGGGAATTTGGCTCAGAGTATATCCGCTTGAACGTCATCTCATGGGCTTGAAATCCGTGATATACGATACTCCTTATCTCAATGATGTTGACAGATCGGTTCCGAACGGTTTTTCGGCAGTGAGCCGTGATGAAATAAAAAGCAGGATCACAGTCGGCGGCAACGATAATATTTTAAATCTTTTCAGAATGACCCCGTATTACTATAAGACGGGCAAGGCGGATCAGGACAAGCTCCGCAATGTTGACTCCTTGGAAACGGAAATTGAATTCGGAGTCGATCTTCTGAGAAAAAACTGATTTTTTACAGTGTTTAATTTTTGTACTTTTCATCCATAAATTTACAAAAAGCTATTGTTTTTAGGCAATAAAAATAGTATAATATGTAAGGTTGTACGTTGAACGTCATGAAAGGTGATAAATATGAAAAAGATTCTCGTAACTCTTCTCAGCATTTCCCTTTTGGTATGTACCCTTTGTTCCTGTAATTCGAGTGCGGATCCCGATGATCCGACGGACAACACGTCCGCAAAGACCGCTTCGGCATCGGCGGAAGTGACCTCAGGTACGGAGAACACAACAACGGATAAAACGACTGCCGCGACAACCGTTTCGGGTACTGCGGCTTCAGCCTCTGTAAAGTCAACTGATAAGGCCGTTACCGAAATTATCAAATCAACTCAGAGGGTCACGGCGAAAAGTACAACGACTAAAAAAAGCACAACAAAATCACCGTCCAAGTCTTACGGAAACCATGAGGTTTCACCGTCGTCGGTTACAAGATACGGCGGAACGATTCAGCGCGCATGGAAGCTCAGTTCGGGTTCCGTCAGCGCAGAGATACATAAGGTCGCTTACGGACCGAAGATCACACAGAACTTCCGCAAGAGTGAAGACGGCGCAATGGATGTTTCGTCAAAGAGCGTGACCTATCAGCCGATATGCAATATCGCTCTCATAACCTGCAAACCTACCGATCTTAAATTTGCCGTTACCGCTCAGACGCTTGGAAAAACAACGGGTAAGCTGACGGATGTGGCGGCAAATGTCGGCGCACTGATTGCCGTAAACGGCGAACCGCTCAGCTCTATCGGCTCAATTGCAATCAGAAACGGCACGGTATACACTCCCGACGGATCTCCGAGAAACAGCTTTATGCTATACAAGGACGGCAGAAAAGCCGATTACAAGGATTTAAGCAAACAAACGCAGAGTTCGCTTATTGCCGAGGGCGCGTATAATTCCGTCAGATATCAGGATATCCTTATCAGAAACGGAGTTAAAAACCATATTTCCGAATCGTATCATCATAACCGTACCGTTATTGCTCAGATCAGCAGCAATAAATATATTCTTGCTGTGGGTGAGTTTATGCCGTTTGATACAATGGCAGATCTTCTCCTCAAATACGGCGCAAAGGAAGCGGTCGCGGTCAACGGCGGTAACTGCTCGTTTATGTACGCGCGCGGAGTCGGAAACGTAACAGGTACGCGTGCAACTCAGCTTAAAAATCTTGATAAGATAAATATAATTGAATCGGAGTTTTTTGCGAATCACGGTATGCTCGGACTTAACAATGCCGGAAAGCCGAAGCTCGGCGGACCGTGCAGTGATGAAAGCAATATAATTTATGTAAAATAATTTTCAAACAAAGGAGTTTCACATGAGTTACTACATTGGTATTGACGGCGGCGGAACCAAGACCGCTTATGCGCTTTTTGATGAAAAGAAGAACATCGTTGCTATGGTTAAAGGTCCCGGAAGCAACCACGAGAATATGGAGGGCAGCTTTGACGAAGCAGCCGACATAATCTGGGCAGGAATCAAGAACCTGCTCCATGAAGCAGGTATTTCGCTTCATGACGTTGATTTTACCCTCATGGGTCTTGCCGGAATCGACCATCCGTTCCAGCACGATGAGATGAAAAAGCGTCTTCTTGATTACGGTCTTGAAAAGTTTGAAATTTATAATGACGGTTTCATCGTTGTCAAGGCAGGCTCGACAGGCGCAGCGGCTATCGGCTACAACTGCGGAACGGGTACCTGCTGTAACTCTATAGACAATGACGGAAAAATGCTTCAGCTTGCAGGACTCAGCGAGTTTTCGGGCGATGTCGGAAACGGACATTGGATCGCGGCTGAAACATACAGAATGGTATATGACGATGTATATCTCGGACTGAGAAAGACCGCGGTTACAAAGATGGTTTTTGACGAGTATTCTCTCTCCTCCAAGGAAGAATTTCTTTCGCTCGTTTCAAGATTTGAGGATCCCGATGCCGACACATTTATCATGCGTCTGATCGACTTCTTCTTTGACGCGGCGAAGCTCGGCGACAAGGCGGTTCTTGACGTTATTGACAAAATGGCTTCAAGAGGTGCGGCGCTTATTGCGGCACATCTCAATACCAATAATTTCACAGACGATGTTGTTGAGGTCGTTCTTTCCGGTTCGATACACACCAAGCTCCCGTCTGAAATATACATAAAGGCTCTTATGGAAAAAGCGGCTGCTGCCGGCGGAAGAAAGCTTAAGTTTATCAAGCTCACTCAGCCACCGGTAACCGGCTGTATAAACTGGATCTTCCAGCAATATATAAATAAGTGAGGTAATTACATATGAAAGAAATTACTGTAGCCGTAATCGGTTCGGGCAGTACATATTGTCCTGAGCTTGTTGACGGCTTCCTCAAGGCTTCCGATTCTCTCAAGCTTAAGAAAATATAGG
>DNGF01000035.1:0-3012 GCA_003486665.1 Oscillospiraceae bacterium | reverse complement strand
AAGAAAATATCCTTTATGGATATCAACGAGAGAAAGCGCACAATTGTCGGCAATCTTTGCGTTCGTATGCTCAAGAAAGCGGGCGTTGACTGCGAAGTTGTTATGACAGACGACCTTGACCTTGCACTTCAGGGTGCTGACTTTGTTGTTACACAGATTCGTGTAGGTATGCTTCATGCGCGTTATCTTGACGAGAGCATTCCCAAGAAGTATAATCTTATCGGTCAGGAAACAACAGGTATCGGCGGAATGTTCAAAGCACTCAGAACCATTCCGGTTATTAAGCACATCTGCGACAGAATCGAAGCGATTTGCCCTGACGCATGGCTTATCAACTTCACCAATCCGTCGGGAATTATCACTGAGTTTGTTCTCAATAACACAAACGTTAAGAATATCGGCCTTTGCAATGTTCCGATTGATATGCTTGACGATATCAAAGAAACAACAGGTCCTGGTGTTGATATCACCTATGTCGGTCTTAACCATCTCAGCTGGGTTACTTCAATTAAGAAGGACGGCAAGGAGCTTATCACAGACATGATCAACCAGGGCTACAAGGCCAAGGTTATGGCGAACATTCAGGACGACGGTATCGGTCTTGACTGCCTTAAGGCTGTTAACGCTATCCCGTCATCATATCTCCAGTATTACTACTGCCGTGAGGCTAAGCTCCAGCATCAGCGTGACGATGAAAAGACAAGAGCGCAGGTTTGCATGGAGATCGAGGAGCAGCTTCTCAAGATGTATCAGGACGAGGAGCTTTGCGTAAAGCCGGCACTCCTTGACAAGAGAGGCGGACACAAGTATTCTCTTGCTGCCGTTAACCTTATCAATTCTCTTGCTAACGATGTCGGAGATATTCAGGTTGTTAACGTTAAGAACAACGGCACGCTTGATTTCCTTGAGGATGACGATGTAATCGAAGCTCCGTGCGTAATCGGCAAGGACGGCGCAAAGCCGATCAAGGTTACTGATTTCCACAACAAGCACATCATCAACCTTATCAGAATAGTTAAGGCTTATGAGAAGTACACCGTTGAAGCGGCAACAACAGGAAACGAAACCGCAGCGATAAACGGACTTCTTATTCATCCGCTTGTAGGCGACTATGACAAGGCGGTTAAATGCTTTAATGAGCTTAAGGAGGCTCACAAGGAGTTCCTTCCTGAGTTCTATCCCGAAAACAAATAAATTTTAAAAAATAAACTGTCGCATTAAGGTATTACAGCGATACTTAATGCGGCAGTTTTGTTTTAAGGGTGAAAAAATATGTGTATAATCAGATTTATAACATCGGTCTTCATGACAATAGTGCTGTTCTTTTCCTCGCTGTGTCCGCTTCTTACGGGCGTCAGCTCGGTAGAATATATTATCAGCACAAAAAGGCTCGGCGATGAAATCCCGAATATTGTCGATAATGTGAATGTGTGGAACATGGGAACACAATTCTATGATCCGCAGGTAAATTCGGAATACGACGTCACCGAATTCGTCAGATATATTCAGCTTATGCAATGCACAGGCGGAACGCCCGACAGGGATCTTTTCAAAGATCCTTATGATACTTCAACGTTCACGGATTACGATTTTGAGCCGCTTATTAAAAATTGCAGGGGAATTCTTAAGCTCGGCGCAAAGCCGCATCTGAAGCTCGGCGGAGTTCCGATAAAGTTTACGTCCGATTTTGTTATCGGCGGCGATTTTTCAATGAACATTTTCCCGCCAGATGATTATGAGCAGTATTACACCTATATCAAGGCGATCTCACAGGCACTTGTTGATGAATTCGGAGTTGACGAGGTCAGAAGCTGGCGCTTCGGCTGTATGACTGAATATGAAAACGGCGGATGGTTTCAGGCTAAGAGCGGAAAGCCTAAGGACTCGATGATCGCTTACTGCAAGCTCTATGACTATACCGTTCAGGCTCTGATTGACGTCCTCGGCGAGGATATAACCGTCGGCGCACACTCCATGACTGTTACCGAGGGCTTATGGGACGAAGCTAAGTTTATTAAACACGTTGCAAAGGGTACGAACTATGCAACAGGAAAAAAGGGAACGAAAATCTCATTCCTTTCCGCGTCATTCTATGATGTTCAACCCGGCAAATATACTTCGGGAAAGACCTTGCCGAAGACAATATCATACCTCAAAAAAGCAGCCGAGAGATACGGATTGAAAGATCTGTTCTACGGAGTTGACGAGGGCAGAATTCTTTACGGCCTTAGTTCGGGCAAAAATGAAAATCAGCTTAATATGCGAATCACAGGTTACACATGGCAGGCGGCATATGACGCAAGACTGTTCACTCAGGGTATAAACAGCGGACTTGACTATTTCTCCTCATGGGGCTTCCTTTCGGGCGGACTTTTTGAGGGAAATCCATCTGTCAGCTACCATGTTGCGTCAAATATTGCAAAACTTTCCGACAGCCGCAAGGCTAACGTCACAAAGGCAATCGTTAAATCAGGCAGGGGAGTCGAAAGTGAGTGCCTTGCCGGATGGAATGAGGAAACCGAAACACTCCGCCTTATGACGTACAACTTCAAAAATGATGTCAATTATTCCGGTAAACTGAATGTTACAATGAATGTTAAAGCGCCGCAGATCAAGAAAGACGAGGTCACGGTTGTAAAGTATGTTATCGGTGATGACTGCAACTTTTTCGATGAATTTCTTGAGGACAGAAAGACCTACGGAATTACAGACGACTGCTTCAGCTGGTCGCCGGACGATCCGAGCATTGACGATCCGACAACGCTTAGCGACGAAAACGCGAGAAAGATATATCTCAATGAGTTAAAAGCGAAATATGCCGAGTGTTCAAGGCTTATACCGGTTTATTCGACCGCTAAGGTGGAGAACGGAGTAATAAAGCTGAATGATACGCTTGAAGCAAGCAATGTTGTTTTTTACGAGATTTATTAAAACGTAACCTCGGCGCCCCTGTAGGGTAGCGCAGTGTCGGCGCGGTAGTGAATGAACGTCCGGTGGACGTTCAGAGCCGGA
>DNGF01000067.1:266-11318 GCA_003486665.1 Oscillospiraceae bacterium | reverse complement strand
TCGCAACGGCGGCTCTTTTTGTATTTTAATCAGTGTTTCTCTTTACTCCAAAAACGTTTTCTTTATTTAAATATTAATTACATTAAAAAGGGGCTGCCACGTCTTAAACAGCCCCTTTTTTTACGTTAATTCAATTTTTATTTCTTCTTCTTTGCCGCCGGGAAGGTAATCCGGAGCAATATTATTCTTGTCGCAGATTATGAACAACAGCGTTGCCATCATTCCGTAGGGAACAGGGCAAAATTCACCCGGATTAACAAGCGACATCATAAACAGACCTGCGTAGGAAATAAACAGTGCCAAGTTAAAAACAGTAATTTTTTCCCATATAACTTTCATGCGGTTATAAAGCTGGAACAGGAATGCCGCAACGCCGACAAGACCGAAGCTGCCGATAACCTGGAACGGAGAGGAGTGATACCAGCAAATAGCAAATTTTGCGGGGTTATGCACATCGGTATTTCCGTTGTATCCGAGTCCGCGGCCGAAAAGAATATTCGAGCGGAAATCCTCCAAGGCTCTGTGAATAAGACCCTCTCTGATATCGTCGCCGCCGGCAAGACGGGTCAATACAGGTTCAAAGAATTTCATAAGAGGCATTATTAAAACGGAAAATGCGACTGTTACAATAGTCGCAAGAGTGATCAGAGTTTTCTTGCGATTTCTTTTGTCGCAGTAGACAAGTACGATAAGACAAAGCGCACATTCAACAGTTCCGCCGAGCGCTCCGCCTCTTGATCCGGTGAAAAGGATAGCGATATATTGCAGTCCGCCGACGAACAGGAACGGATATTTGTGGATAGAAAGATAAAACGAAAACGGCATCGCAAGCATGAGCAGCGTTGAAGCATTGTTCCTCCACTGGAAATTCAGCGGGCTGAGCTTTGCCATAAAGTTTGACCAATAGAGCAGATAATGATGTCCTATCATAAAGACAACAAAAAGTCCCATGAGCATCATTATAAATGAAAAGCGAATTCGCAAAACATATTTATCGCTTGCCTGATAGTGGGTGTTCATCAGCATATACATTAAGAACATACCGATGCCGAGTCCGAATGTGTAGAAAAGGGCAGTTCCGCTGAAATATTCCTTAGCAGTTATTTTACCGAGTCCGCCGAGAGTTACGGCTATGGCAACCGCTGCCGCTCCGGGCCATGTTTTGCCCATATCGAGCTTTTTGCGGTAAACAACAAAATGAAAGATCAATACGGCTGCAATAACGGGAGCCAACGGAAGCAGTTTAATGTATATATTAAAAGAGTTATAGCATTTTATTGATATACTGCTCACAAGTAAAAAGGGCAGAAGAGTTGCAATGAGATCATCACATATTACGAGTATGAAGCAAAGGATTGCTCCGAGAACCATATTGCCGTAAACCAGCGGCATTATGTTTCCTTTCCCTCTTGCAACAACAAAAATTGCGCCGATAACACACTGTATTACCATAAATGTCTTGGAACATAAAAATTTTCGCAGTTTTTCAATTGCGGCATTTTGCTCCATTCTTTCGCTGAGTCTGGGCTTCATTGTTATCCCTCTTTTCTGTAAAAGGTAAAATATATATCCTAAAAGATGTAACTGTCAATTAAAATTCGTCACTGAGAACAGCGTGCGCGCAGCGTATGCCGTCAACGGCGGCGGAAACAATACCGCCGGCATAGCCTGCACCCTCTCCGCAAGGGTAAAGTCCCCTTACCTTAAGCGACTGATAGAACTCGTCACGGACAATGCGGACGGGAGATGAGGATCTTGTTTCCGGAGCAGTCAAAACGGCATCGGGACGGTCAAAGCCCTTAAGCTGAGTACCCCATTTTACAATTGCCGCCGCCATTGCTTCGGTCACTTTTGGCGGAAGAACCTGACGTATATCACCGAGCTTTACGCCGGTTGCACATGACGGATTAACACTGCCGAGCTGCGATGATTTGACATTCTGAAGAAAATCACCGACAAGCTGAGCCGGAGCGGTATAATCTTCACCTCCGGCGTGAAAGGCTTTTTCTTCTATTTCACGTTGAAGCTTAAAGCCTGCCAACGGATGCTCGCTTCCGAAATCCTCCGGTTCAACGCCGACCAAAATTGCCGAGTTTGAATTTTCGCCGTCGCGGGCATAGTTACTCATTCCGTTGACTACAACCGCGTCGCTGTCGCTTGTTGCGGCGACAACCGTGCCGCCCGGACACATACAGAATGTATATGCGCCGCGGTGATGAAGTGAGTGGTTTGCAAGCTTGTAATCAGCGGCGCCGAGAGCAGGATGTCCGGCAAAATCACCGTATTGCGCGCGGTCGATCATTTCCCTCGGATGCTCGATTCGCGCTCCGACGGAAAAAGGCTTTTGCATAACATCAATGCCCTTACGCCAGAGCATTTCAACCGTGTCCTTTGCCGAGTGTCCGACGGCAAGTATTACGCTGTCTGTTTCAATATCGACAGCCGTTCCGTTTTCATCTGTATAAGTTACCCCGTGAACTACTCCGTTTGCAATTATGATATCCGTCAGCTTGCATGAGAACAAAACATCGCCGCCGAGCTTTTTAATCTCTTCACGAATGTTTTTGACGACCTGAACGAGCTTATCTGTTCCAATATGCGGCCGCCATGACCAGAGGATATCTTCGGGCGCGCCGAATTCGACAAAATCAAGAAAGACCTTGCGGCAAAGCTTATCTTTAATTCCCGTTGTAAGCTTTCCGTCAGAAAAGGTGCCTGCGCCGCCCTCACCGAATTGAACGTTCGAGCTTTCGTCAAGCTTTTTTGTCGTCCAAAAACGGTTGACATCAGCGGTTCGCGCGTCAACATCCCGACCTCTTTCGAGGACGATCGGACGAAGTCCCGCCCTTGCAAGAGTGAGCGCCGCCCACATTCCTCCGGGACCGAAGCCGACAACGATCGGGCGCAAATCACTTGTTCGTTTGTTGCCGGGCATAACGTATGTAAAAGGCTCAACAATCGCAGCCTTTTTGTTTTTGCTCTTGGCAAGAATCTCATCCTCATCTCCGTCAACGGTAACGTCAACACTGTAAACGAAAAACAGATTATCTTTCTTCCTTGAATCGAGTGATTTTTTGATGATTTCCAGAGAAAGAATTTTTCTCTTCGATATACGCAATGCCTTTGCCGCGCCGCCGAGAAGATCGTCATATGTACCGTTAAGCGCGGTCTTGATTTCATTTATTCTAATCATATAATTTTTCCTGTTAATAAGTTTTTGTATATTTTAAAATCCGCAGTTCGTGGTTTTGCGAATTATACATTACCTGATAAAAAGTGTGCTTACCCGATTCGGGCAAGGTGTTATATGTTTTTGAATCGCAGTCGTAGAATAGGAAATAGTTATATCCGGACACATCTATAAGGGAATAGCGGAGTGCGTCTTTGCTGTCCGGAATTTCTTTAAGCCAGATGGGAGATTTGTTTAGATTATTTTCAAAATCCTTCGATTGATCGGGCTTATAAATAACATCTGTGCATGAATAAAGCTTTTCTCCGCGGAAAAGGGATTTTACGGAAGCAATTAATTTTCTGTTTTCGTTTTTAATTCCCGTGCTGTCAACCGTTGTTGCGCTTCCCTCGGACGGAAAGGTTACTCCCGTTATTTTTTCTGCTTCCGTTACATATCCGTAGTCTGAAGAAAATCCGTTTTTGCCGAGCGAAACCTGCATTGAATCTATCGGTGAAAAAAAGTTGATCGCCTGTAGGGCGCAGCAGGCAAAACAAATCAGCTTGAGAATAATTTCGCTGCCGATCCTGCCCATATAATAATAGATAAAAAACAGGGAACCGAGAGGAACGAACAGAAACAAAAGAGGAATCCAGATAGGAGTCGTGCCGTGAATACTGAACCAGCTTTGAATCAGCGAACGGCAGAAAAACAATGCGGCAAGGTTTATTATAACAAGCATTATACGCATCAGAACGGGGGAGCGATATCCGCCGTCAAACTGCGGATCAAATTCAGGCATCCGCTCATGAAGTTCGTCACCGTGAACATGATCGTTTATATTATGCTGTGGCATTGCTTCACCGTCCCGACTGTTTAAAAATCTGCTGTCTGATTTTATATTATGCCAACCTGCCCTCGTACTCTGTATCACCTAAAAATTATAGATGGCACAGAGTACGGCAAGAGGCAGGTTAATATTACAATTTAAATAAGGCTTATGCTTTAAAGAATGCTGTAAATGCCTTGTTTGCCATGTAAACGTCAAGCTTTGCGATAAGCTCAAACGGAGCGTGCATTGAAAGAACGGGAACACCGACATCGATTACGTCAACGTCGAGGTTTGCGACATATTTCGCAACCGTTCCGCCGCCGCCTGCGTCAACTGCACCAAGCTCGCCGAGCTGCCAGTTTACGTTTGCGTTGTTGAAAATTCTCGTAACCTCGCCGACAAATTCAGCACTTGCATCCGATGTGCCGCCTTTGCCTCTTGCTCCGGTGTATTTTGTTACAACAATACCTCTGTTGAGATATGAAGCGTTCCTTGACTCAAACGGGGTCGGGAAAGTCGGGTCAAATGCCGCGTTAACATCGGCTGAAAGGCACTTCGACTTTGAAAGAACATCCCATACCATAAGACCTTCCGCTCTCGCAAGGTCGGCGATGAAATATTTCATGTAGGAAGAATTAAGACCCGTATTTCCGTCTGAACCGGTTTCTTCCTTGTCGGTGAGAACGGCAATTGCCGTATATTCAGGCGTTTCGTCAAGGTCAAGAATTGCTCTGAATTCGGGATAAGCGCAGACACGGTCGTCGTGACCGTAACCGCCTATGAGGCTGCGATCAAATCCGATATCCGTGACCTTTGCCGCAGGAACCATTTCCAGCTCCGCGGTAAGGAAGTCTTCCTCAACCATACCGTATTTTTCGTTAAGAAGTTTGAGAATATTGAGCTTAACAAGCTCGCTGCCCTTGTCTGACTTAAACGGGAGAGAGCCGACAATAACATTCAGCTCTTCGCCCTTGATTCCGTCATCAAGGTTTCTCTTATCCTGCTCCTTTGAAAGATGGGGCAGAAGATCGGAGATAACAAACTGAGGCTCGCCCTCTTTTTCTCCGAGGCTGACCTCAACTTCGGTACCGTCACGCAAAACGACAACGCCGTGAAGCGACATCGGAATGGTCGTCCACTGGTATTTTTTAATTCCGCCGTAGTAATGCGTTTTAAAGAGAGCAATTTCGTTTGCTTCATAGAGTGGGTTGGGCTTAAGGTCAAGGCGCGGAGAGTCGATATGAGCTGCGGCGATTCTGACGCCCTCGCCGACGCTCTTTTTGCCTATGACGGCAAGTATAACGGCCTTTTTTCGGTTAAGATAGTAAACCTTGTCGCCGGGAGCGTATTTTTTGAATTTGTCAAACGGAACAAAGCCTTTTTTCTCCGCCTCGGCAACAACAAATTTTGCTACTTCGCGCTCGGTCTTGTTGTCGTTGAGGAATTTTTTATAATCCTCGGCAAAATCCATTGCATTTTGAAGTTCTGCTTCGTCAACAAAATTCGCGCTGTGCTTCTTGTCCATAAACAATTTTTCGCGCAAAACATCAACTTCTGTCTTTTCTTCTGTCATTGTGATTTCCTCCTTAAAAATTCGACCGATTTACGGCAAACTTAATGTTTTTCGCCTTGCGAGAACCGACAGTTTGCGCAGGGCGATTGTTTTATAATTCACTCAGTTGATCGGACAGGCTTTCGCTTCCGTTGTTTCGGATAACGATGTCCGCTCTTTCTATATAATATTGCTCATCTTTTTGTGCATTTATTCTGAGCATTGCGGTTTCGCGATCTATGCGGTCGCGGTTCATTATGCGCTCGGCTCGGATGTTTTCGTCTGCGGTTACAACTATCATCTTTGAGCAATATTTCGGCAGTTCGCAGTCAAAAATTGCCGCCGCGTCAATAACGGCGCCCGTATGTTCTTTCGTATAATTGTTTTTTATTGTTTTAAGCACAAGCTTGGTAATGGCAGGGTGAGTGATTTTATTAAGGCGCTGACGCTTCTTTTCGTTTGCAAAAGCCTGCTTGGCAAGCTCGCCGCGAATAAGTTTTCCATCGGCATCAAGAATTATATCGCCGAAAGTCTTTACCAGTGCATTAAGAACGTCAGGTATCTCAACGGCTTTTCTTGCCAGAACATCGCCGTCAACGATAAGATAGCCTTTCTTTTTCAGCTCTTCGGCAACGGTGGTTTTTCCTGCACCGCTCTGTCCCGTCAGACCGTAAATGATCGGCGGTTCAATAATTTTAAACGCAGCGGCGCGAAGAAGACGGTTGTAAACGCCCAATCCAACGCCCTCTGCCGACGGTGCGCGGACAAAGACGCGTTTAATCCCCATATCATCAAATTTACGCAAATTATCAAAAAGGCTGTGTGCCTGCTCAAGCGAGTTGTCCTTTCTTCCGAACGAAAGGCACGGTACGGGAAGCTCGTTTTCCTCGCCATCAAAGCAAAGCGCCGCATCGCCGTCGCGAAGGTCGCAGTCGATCTGATATTTAAAGCTCGGCATATCGCCGTTGACTATATATACTTCGGCTTTCGGCGAATAATGCTTATATTTCATACCCGGCGATGCCGGACGCTCGCCCTCTTTCAGCTGAGAAAGAACAGCAGGGTCAATATCGACATGGCCCAGCACTTCTTCAAGCTGTTCATGAGTTATTCCGCCCGGTCTGAGAAGCCTCGGCGGATCGGTAGCAAGCGTAACAACGGTAGATTCAATACCGACATCGCATGAGCCGCCGTCAACGATTGCATCGATCTTTCCGTTCATGTCATCCATTACGTGTTTTGCGGTTGTCGGACTGGGAAGTCCGGAGGAATTTGCGGACGGAGCGGCAAGCGGACGTCCTGTTTTTTCGATTATTGCTCTCGCAACGGGATGAGAGGGCATACGCACGGCAACGGTCGGAAGCTCCGCACTTACTTCCTTCGGTATAATGTCGGACTTCGGCAAAATTATTGTCAGCGGACCCGGCCAGTAACGGTCGGCAAGCTCCTTTGCCTTGTGCGGAACGCCCTTAACGAGTCTGTATATTTCTTCAAAGCGGCTTATATGAACGATCAATGGGTTATCCATCGGTCTGCCCTTTGCCTTAAAGATTTTCGCAACAGCGTCGGGATTCAGCGCATCTGCCGCCAGTCCGTAGACTGTTTCGGTCGGAATTGCGACAAGTCCGCCGTTTTTGAGAATTTTAGCGGCTTTTTCAACATCTTTTTGTAAGCCGCCGTCAAAAATTTCTGTTTCCATGTTTTTACTCAGCTTTCAGTTTCTCGGCTGTATCAGCGGTGATAAGAGCATCAATCAGTTCGTCAAGATCACCGTTCATAATAGCCTCTATTTTATACAAGGTCAACCCGATTCTGTGGTCGCTGACACGACCCTGAGGGAAGTTATAGGTTCTTATCCTCTCGCTTCTGTCACCGGTGCCGACCTGCGATTTTCTTTCGCCTGCAATGGCTTCGTTCTGTTTTGCACGCTCCATTTCAAGAATTCTGGAGCGCAGAATTTTCATTGCCTTATCTTTGTTTTTATATTGACTTCGTTCATCCTGACATTCGACAACCGTGCCGGTCGGAATATGCGTGATCCTAATTGCCGATTCGGTTTTATTAATATGCTGACCGCCGGCTCCGCTTGAACGGAAGGTGTCTATCTGAAGGTCTGTCGGATTGATCTGAAGATCAACCTCTTCCGCCTCCGGAAGAACGGCAACAGTGACGGTCGAAGTGTGAATTCTTCCTTGCGATTCTGTTTCCGGAACGCGTTGAACGCGGTGAACGCCGCTCTCAAACTTAAAGCGTGAATATGCTCCGTCGCCGGATATCATAAAGCTTATTTCTTTAAATCCGCCGAGTCCGGTCGGATTCGCATTAAGGATTTCCGATTTCCAGCCCTTTGATTCGGCATACATTGAATACATCCTGAAAAGGGAATTCGCAAACAATGCGGACTCTTCTCCGCCTGCGCCGCCTCTGATTTCGATAATAACGTTTTTATCGTCGTTCGGATCTCTCGGAAGCAGCAGAATTTTAAGCTCTTCTTTAATTTTTTCAAGGTCATCTCTTGATTGCTCAAACTGTTCCTGTGCCATTTCGCGGAAGTCTTTGTCAAGACCCCCTTCGCTCAGAAGAGCCTGAGCCTCCTCGAAATCCGCATTGACCTTTTTAAATTCTCGGAATTTCTCAACAACGGGAGTCAAATGCTTTACTTCCTGCATAAGCTTTTTGTATTTATCAATGTCGGATACAACATCAGGGTCGCAAAGCTGAGCATTGATGTTTTCAAACTTTTCTTCAACCGATTTGAGCTTGTCTATCATAAAGAAGTTCCTCCGGGGACTGTGGCTTTTGTTAAAGTGCTGCGAATCCGTTTTCGCATAATCGATATCGCTACTCCTCTTCGGGATGAATTATTCTGCGAATATTCTTTTCTGCTTTGGCGCGCGGAACCATTACCTCGTGACCGCACTTTTCGCATTTGATTTTGAAGTCCATGCCGGAACGCAAAACAGTAAAACAATTACAGCCGCAGGGATGATTTTTTTTCATAATAAGCTTGTCACCGACTCGGACATCCATGTAATCGCTCCTTTTCAACACCTATTCCATTATATTATAGCACGTTTCATTTCAAAAGTATAGAGGTATTTGTCATTATCGGGAATACAAATCATATAATTATGTAGAAAAATAATTTTTAAGGCAATACGACGCAATTTATACGGCGTTGCCTTAACAAAATAAAGGTGGTAAAACTGATGCAAAACTTTAAACCGGAAGGTCAAACAATTCTAACTCAATCCAATCAGGCAGCACTTTCCTCGCCGAATTCGCTGCATGAGGCTTGTATCATGGGAGAAACTCTTGAAGCACGAGCCCTGCTCTGCGATAAGGAACACAACCTGAGAGTAGATCTCGGCTGTATGTACGGAATCATTCCTCACAATGAGGGCGCGCTCGGTATAGATGACGGCTCCGTCAGGGATATTGCTCTTATTTCGAGGGTGAACAAGCCTGTAATGTTTAAGATTATAGGTTTTCAAAGGGACGAGAATGACCGAGAATATGCAATACTCAGCAGAAAGATCGTCCAGCAGGAGTGCATGGATAATTATATTTCCAAGCTTCGCCCCGGAGATGTAATTACAGCGAGAGTTACCCACATGGAAAATTTCGGAGTGTTTCTTGATATCGGAGCGGGAATTAACGGACTTTTGCCGATTGACAGCATTTCCGTTTCAAGGATTCCGCACCCCTCCGTCAGATTCTCTGTCGGACAGTCGATTCGCGTTGTCGTGAAGTCAATTGACGAACAAGGACGTCTTACTTTTTCACACAAGGAGCTGCTTGGCACTTGGGAGCAGAATGCCGATGAATTTGCTGCGGGCGAAACGGTTCCGGGAATAGTACGTTCCGTTGAAAGCTACGGAATCTTCGTTGAACTGACTCCGAACCTTGCGGGACTTGCCGAATATTCTCCGGGCATTTCGGCGGGCTGTCATGCCGGTGTATATATTAAAAGTATGCTTCCGGAACGCATGAAGATCAAGCTGATAATAGTTGATGCGTTCGAAGCCGAATATCCGACTCCTCCGTTAAAGTATTTTACGGATCTTGACCACATAGACAGGTGGGTTTATTCCCCGTCCGAGTGTTCAAAGGTCATTGAAAGCAGCTTCTGCTGATCATTTTTCAAAAATCGACAGAAAAAATAAATTCTTGCATTTTCAAGCCACTTGTATTATAATATAATCAGAATAATATTGTGGTTTTTGTTGAAATGGGAGGATTTTTAAAAAATGATCTGTGATTTGCATTGTCATACTAAGCTTTCGGACGGTTCAATGGGCATAGATGACATTATTGTTTTGGCAGAAAAGTGCGGCGTCAACAACCTGGCTGTAACCGATTTGGATTGCCTCGCAGGCACGGTTAGAGCGCGCCTTATAGGCGAGCGACACGGAATAAAGGTTATTCAGGGCGTTGAGATTTCTGCATATGACAGCGAAAACGACAGGGAGGTTTTTGTTCTCGGATACATGAGTGATTTTCCCGACCGTTTGGAGGGACTTTGCCATCGTAATCTTGTCGCGAGGAAAAGAGCGGCTCAGTTTATGATGATTAAGGCGGCTCAGCGTTTTCCGATAACGACCGATCTTGTTCTTAAATGCGCTCAGGGCTCCACCAACGTTTACCCTGTCCACATTATGGCAGCTCTTGTTGAGAGCGGAATAACCACCGAGCTTTTCGGCGATCTTTATAATGAGCTTTTCGTAAACGGCGGAGAAAAAAGTATTCTCGTTAAGCCTAAATTTCCGGAAATGTCCGAGGTTATACAAGCTATTCACGATGCCGGCGGAATCGCTATTCTCTCACATCCGGGCAATTATGAAGGTACAAATATTGTCGAAAAGGCAATGGATTCGGGTATTGACGGGTTTGAGGCATGGTGTTCGGAGCATGATGATGCAACAGCGGAAAAGTTTGCTTCTCTTGCAAAAGAGAACGGCATTCTTGCTATCGGCGGAAGCGGCTTCTGCGGCAGAAACAATAAGGTTTGCGTAACCCTCGGAACAATTGTCACTCCGGAAGATAGATTTACAGAGTTTTCAAACTATAAGGCAAAGCTTCGCCGCCAGAAAGCGAAAGCGGAGTAATTGGAGAAACGAAATGGCAGAGGACAGAGATATTAAAATATATGACGGAGGAAAGGCTTCCGAGCAGAACGATCTTCAGCGTATTTCCGAAGATTTGAATCGGCATAAGCGAAACGGAAACAACGAAAAGGCGAAGGCTCTCGGAAAGAGGCTTGCCAAGATTCGACCGGATTGCAAAAAGCTGGGGCTTGATATCGGCAGAATGCCTGCATCTGAGCTGTACTGTGTTCGTGTTTTGCTGACATTTACAGCAGAATATGCTGTCCAAAAGTTTATTTTGTCCGACACTCTTGCCGACGCCGTAAGCGCTTCAATGTATGATTATCTCAAAACCGAGGAAAAGGGTTATTATGATAATATCTCTGACGGCAGCGCATTTACCTTCTATCTC
>DNGF01000067.1:0-228 GCA_003486665.1 Oscillospiraceae bacterium | reverse complement strand
AGCGATGAATACGTCGCTTTCGGTGCAGAAATATTCAATAAATCACTTGAGCTTTACTCAAAAATAATTGATGAAACCGAATTTGCCGGCGAATAACGAATAAAAATATATTTATTTCTCCTCTTGTTTTAATGCAAGAGGAGAATTCTTTATATTATATAATTTGTCATCAATATATAGTTCAATAGTGGAGAAAAACGAAGTAGCAACTACATATAGTATATAAAA
>DNGF01000263.1:517-2577 GCA_003486665.1 Oscillospiraceae bacterium | reverse complement strand
CGTCGAAAGCAAGATCAAACTCGAACTTATCCATTATCGCAGAGTAAACGCCCTGGAGCATATAGTTGTCATTATCAATCGCATGATGTCCCGTGCCGTAAAGGTCGTGATGGAAAAGAGCAACTCTCCACTTTGCGTCGGGATTTGCAAGAATCGCTCTTTCGGCAAGAGCATGGCTTTCAAAAACATTTGCATTCGTTGTGTTGAATACAACAAAGAGTACATCGCCGTATCTGAACCAATAGGGAGTTCCTGTTTTGCTCGTGGAAATAAGCTGTGAATTCGGATTGTTGACATAGTGCTGGTATGTAGAACCCTTATGATCGTGATTGCCGATCGTGGTTGCCATTGGAAGATTACGCATTGCCTTGGGTGAAAGCGTAGCTGCCCATTCAATTGCGCTGGCTCCTGTCTGCGTCTGATCGCCGCAGGAGATGATAAAGCTTGTGTCGGGATACTTTTTCAAAGCAGTGTTGAGCGTAGTGTTCCAGTTAGTTGCATCCTTGTATCCTGTGCCGTCATCCAAAGCCGAACACTGAATATCGCCGACAAGAAGAGCCTTAAACGAGTCGGCTGAACGGCTGAAATAAAATTCAGGCTCGCTCCAGTTATCCTTGCCGAGAGAATATGAATAGTAGTATTTTGTATTCTCTTTGAGTCCGGTAACGGTAACTCTGTTGGTCTGCTGATCATTGTCGGCAAGAGTGATGTAGCCTAAGAAAAGCTTTGCGTTTTCCATGTTCTCGTTATCGGCAATTTTAACCATCGGAACAGCGGCTTTTCTCTCGGAATGCCAGTTAAAATTAAGCTGAGTCGCGTCTGCGCCGGGAGTAAGTGCGATCTGAGTATTGTCACCCTCAACGGTATTCCAATAGCTGTCCCACTCTGATTTTGTCATTGTATAATCGGGCAGAAGCAGACTATCGGCGGCATTAACGCTCAGACCGATGCAGCCTGCAAGGAGAGTTATAATAAGTAAAACGGATATTATTTTTCTTGTGTGAACCATGATGATCCCCTTTCGAATTTGATGGTTAATTATAACATATAATTTTAAAAAAATAAATAGACAAATTAAATAATTCGGCACAGCGAGAAGGAACATCTCACCGTGCCGAAATTTTAAATCACATTATTAATTAAACATCCCACTTGTAATGTCTGAGGTTTGAGTCAATGAACAGTGCGCCGACATCAAGCGCATGAATAACCGTTCCGTCCTCCATGGGATAAACCGTTACATCCTCGCCTTCTCCGCCGAAGTTGTCGATCCATTTCCACTGATACATGATTCTGTCAAAGAGTTTTTCGGTCTTACCTGTCTTGACATCAATCGAATAAACAGCTCTTGTCATATCATTTGATCCTACATAAAGCTTGCCGCCGTAAACCTCGCCGCCCTGAATTGCGCTGATCGGATCGGAGAGCTTAAGTTCACCGACATACTCAAATGTTTTAAGGCTAAAGCAGTAGATAACCTCTGCCGTCTTGCTGTACGATGAGTAAAGCAAACCGTTATTCGCATCAACAGCGACCCACGGAATACCTCTTGTGAGAATATCGTTCGGCATTTCATGAGCCTCGCCGGTAAATTCAAGCGTTTCGGCATCATAAAGAGCAATAACGGGATGATTCCATGCCTTGCTGTCCTCAAGGGAAGCGTAGATAAAACCGTTGTAATAGCTGATTCCGCCGATGTGCTTTGAACCGTATTTTTCAACGATTTCATCAGTCAGCGCCTTGTAGTTATAAGCGTAAACCGTCTGATTGTCGAATCCGATCTTAACAAGTGAGGTCCTGCCGCTGAAATACCAATATTCTCCGTCCGTGGTAACGCCCTGAGCGCGCTCAAGAGTTTCAAGCCCCACGACCTTTGAATTTGACTCATATTGATATATATCGCCGTTAAAGAAATTATTTAAACCGTTGCTCAGCGTCATAAGCACTGCAATAAATACGGCAAAAAGCCTGTAAAAAAGTGATTTGCCGAAATTATAAATCGGAAGCATATGTTTTAACTCCTTTATTTAATAACGCTGTCGCAGAAACCGATAACATCG
>DNGF01000263.1:0-492 GCA_003486665.1 Oscillospiraceae bacterium | reverse complement strand
TATATATGCTCCCTGTCAAGCTCGTTGAGGATTTCATGTCTGTCGTCCTTATAAAGCTTGCATTGAACATTTTCGTGACCGGTTGCTTTGAGCTTTTCAAAGACTTCGTTTACTCCCTTTGAATATGCTCCGACCGGATCCTCGGCACCGGCAATAAGAAGAATCTTAAGTTCCTTAGGAACCTTTCTGTACCAGCCGTCCGTTGAAACAGAATCCAGAAGCTCAAACATATTCTTGTATCCCGAAGCAGTAAACAGGAAGCCGCAGTCGTCATTATTAATGTACCAGTCAACGTTTTCCGTGTTTCTTGAAAGCCAGTCAAACGACGTTCTGCCCTCTGTGCGCTTGTTGTAAGTGCCGAAAGCGATCTTGTCAATAAGCTTGCTCGGATGCTTCTCACCCTTAACCTTTGAGATAAGAGAAGCAAGAATGATACCGGCACCTGCACCGGGATTTTTTCCGCTTGTGCCGCAGATCACCGCAGCCGCGATA
>DNGF01000096.1 GCA_003486665.1 Oscillospiraceae bacterium | reverse complement strand
TCGGGAAAAGACGAAAAGCGAACAACATAATTATATTGTCCGCCTTTTTTAAAGTTTATTCCTCTTTTGCTTTAGGCTCTATCTTGCCGTAAAGCGTGCCTTCGAGATCCGAACGAGGCGCTCTGGACGGAGCTTCTGTCGTTTTAGACCTTGAACGACCGTCGTTCCTTCTGTAATCTCCTCTGCGGCCTCTTCCGTTTGAAGGATTGGTCGCCTTAAAGCCCTCTGCGAGAGTTATAACAACTCTTCTGTCGCTCTCAGAACCGATCGAATGAGAATCGACACCCTCAATTTCCTGAACTGTCGTATGGATAATACGTCTTTCATACGGATTCATCGGGTCAAGACAAACATTTCTGCCGTACTTTTTAACCCTTGCCGCGTTCTTTCTTGCAAGCTCACGAAGAGTATCCTCTCTCTTCTCTCTGTAGTTACCTGCATTGATCGAAACGCGCTTGTAGTTATCCTTGCCCTTGTTAATAACAAGGCGGGTAAGATACTGAATTGCGTCAAGAGTTTCCCCTCTTCTGCCGATCACATATCCGTAATCGCTTCCGCAGTCAAGCTGAACGTAAACGCTCTCGCTATCCTCATTTGAAGTAATCTTAGCGTCCTGAACGCCCATACCGTCAAGAATGCTCTTGATATATTTTTCGGCAGCCTTCGAGGCTTCACCTACAGTTCTTTCCTCTTCCGCGGAGGAAACTTTTTTATCCGAAACCGACTCTTTCTTGATTTCCTGCTTCTTCGGCTCAGCCTTCTTTTCATTCTTTGCCGGCTGCTGATTTTTTACCGGCTTGGGTTCGGGCTTTTTAATCTCGTCCGGAACCTCATAATAAGCTCTGACCTCGGCAAGAGAACCTCCGAAAAGACCGAGGGTCTTTTTCTTAGCCGTCTTAAGAACTTCAAATTTTACATCGGCGTCCTCCGGAGCGGCAAGTTCGCTCTTTGCAGCCTCTATCGCTGCCTCTGTGGTCGCGCCTTTTCCGAATGCTTCTTTAATCAACGGTTTTCACCACCTGTATTTAAATAAATATAAATTTCTGGAATTAGCTGTTTTTAATGCGCTTAATGCTGTTTTCTCTTGAGCGGCGATCAACGGTTTCCTTAACCATAAGCTTCGCAATATTTTTCTGCGGGGACATGAATTTTTTCATAACAAGCGTCTGGAGCATTGCAAAAATATTTGACGCGATCCAGTAAACGCCGATTCCGCTCGGAAACATGAATGCAAACCAAACCGACATAGCCGGCATCATGAGCATTGTGCAGCCCATTCCGGGTGCATTGGCAGCAGGATTTGTCTTCTTCTGCTGAAGCTGTGTTATAACAGCCGATATCAAGGATGTAACGCCCGAAAGGATCGGGATAAGCCAATACTTATTGAACTCCTTATACTGCGGCTGAACGCCGAGTTCAAGTCCAAGGAAGATAAATCTTTTTGCGTCAATAAATGCCTGAACCTTTGTGATTGCGTCTGCAGGAATAGTTGTTATTCCCTTTGAAGCAATATATTCCGTTAATTCGGAGAAATGCTCAATGATATAAAGCGGATAGTATCTGTCAACCTTTGAGCCGACAGTGACAACTCCGTCCTTAACCATGCTTGCAAAAACGTCAACAAACTGCTGTGATGTCGCTGCGTCAAGTCCGATCGCATAACGAAGCGGATTGTAAAGAACACCGTAAAGTCCGATAATAAACGGGAACTGAATAAGTAAAGGAAGACAGCCTGCCGACATGGGGTTGTAGCCCTCTCTGGCATAAAGGTTCTGAGTTTCTTCCTGGATCTTCTGCTGGTTGCCCGCATACTTTTCCTGAATACGTCTGATTTTCGGAGCAAGACGCTGCTGCTTAGCCATGCCCTTTTGCTGGCTTATCGTTGTCGGAAGAGTTACAAGACGTGCAAAAATCGTAAAAAGAATAATTGCAATTCCGTAGCTTCCGTTAAAGCCGTCTACAATGCCGTAGAAGAAAAGCATTATATAACCGAAAATCGGTGTAATGTACTTGTAAAGGAAGTTATACATATTTTATCTCCTTTATTCTTTGCGACCCTTTTCTTTTTTCGGAGGAACAGGATCATAACCTCCCTTGAATAACTGATTGCACCTTAACAATCTGCCGAGAGCCATAAGTGAACCCTTAAAGGCTCCGTGAACCTCAATCGCTTCAACGGCATAATGAGAGCAGGTCGGATAATACCTGCACATGGGCGGAAGATGAGGCGAAATATGCCTTTGGTAAAAGTGGATACATCTTATGAGAAAGTTTCTCATTGTTTTTTCACGCCCGCTTTTGCAAGATGCTTCGCCATAATCGCCGAAACATCAGTGCTTTTGAGATGTTTTGTTCTGGATCTGGCAACAAATACAAAATCATAACCGTTTTTTAGGTAAGGAAGATTTTCTCTGAATGCCGCCCTGATGATCCTACGCATACGGTTTCTTTCAACCGCATTGCCGATCTTCTTACTTGTGGTAATACCCATACGACAAACTCCCGCGCGGTTATTTCTTAAAACATAAGTAACCAACGCAGGATCAGAAAATGATTTTCCTCTGCCGTAAACTCGTCGGAAATCGCTATTTTGCTTTAAAACATTATAATTCTTATCAGGCAAAAATATCAAATCCGTTCAAACGATGGGTAAGCCGTAAAATCCAAGTACAGTCCGAAGCAGGATCGTGCATTAAAATCCGCGATCCTTAACGGGATACGACTCAGTAAGTAAGCTGCTTTCTGCCCTTTGCACGGCGACGTGCAAGAACCTTGCGACCGTTTCTGTCAGACATTCTCTTACGGAAACCGTGTTCCATCTTTCTGTGACGCTTCTTAGGCTGGTAAGTTCTCTTCATCTTTCTGACCTCCGTTTCAATACTTTACTTTGTAATACTGAGTGACAACAATGCAACAGTGCATATGCACTCACGTTGAGTTATTATATAATAAAATTCGTTCTGTGTCAATCATTATTTTATAAATAAAGGATCAACATTTAAAAAATTTACCGTAAAACACATTATAATTGTTTAATTTACTCATTGCATTTAAACGCTTCATATGATATACTTATTCGGTAATAATCAAACAGGAGATGTAAAAAACAGATGGATTCATTCGCAGAACTTTGGGAAATGGTAAAAGAAGAATGTAAAAATCAGGTTTCCGAATCCATATATAATGTTTGGTTTAAGGACATGGAGCTTATAAGCTTTGACGATAACGAGGTTGTTATCGCACTCTCCGACTTTAAGCGTAAAATTGTTGAAAGCAGATTCATGAACAAGCTTGAAACATCTTTCAGGAACGTTATCGGTTTTGATATTAAAATCGTTCTTGTCGATGTTGAAAAAGCCGCTCCCGTAAAGGTTGAGGAGCCTGAGGAGGTTCTCACGGACGAGGACACTTTCGACTCATTTATTGTCGGCGCTTCGAATAAGTTTGCATATGCCGCGGCAAATGCCGTTGCCAATGATCCGGGCGGAAAATACAACCCCCTCTTTATTCACGGCAATTCGGGACTCGGCAAAACTCATTTGTTAAACGCAATTGCACATCAGATCAAGCTTACACATCCGGAAACAAATATTGTATATACACGCGGAGAAAGCTTTACAAACGAGCTTATCAAGTATATCGGACTTAAAAGCACTGAGGAATTTCACGATAAATACAGAAATGCCGATGTACTTCTTGTTGACGACGTTCAGTTTATCGCAGGTAAGGATTCAACTCAGGAGGAATTCTTCCACACATTTAACGCTCTTTATCAGGCAGGCAATCAGATCGTACTGACTTCCGACCGTCCCCCGAAAGAGATCGCAACACTCGAAGACAGACTTCGCAATCGTTTTGAATGGGGCTTAATGGCTGACATTCAGTCGCCCGACCTTGAAACAAGAATGGCGATAATTAAAAGAAAAGCCGAAATTCTTAAATTCGACCTTCCGAACGACATTGTTCAGTACATAGCAGAAAAGCTTAAGAACAACATCCGTCAGCTTGAGGGCGCGGTTAAGAAAATGCAGGCTTTTGTTACAATGCAGGGTATGCCCGTCAATATTATGACCGCTCAGACCGCGATCAGAGATATTATTGTCGATAACAGCCCGACGCCTGTAACGATCAATAAAATCGTTACGGAGGTTGCAAGGACTTACGGAGCCGACAGTGCAGATATTTATTCCAGAAAGCAAAATGCACAGACAACCGAAATGCGTCAGATGGCTATGTATATTGTCAGGGAAATGACAGGTCTTTCCACTGAGATTATCGGACGCGAATTCAGCAGAGATCACTCGACGGTTGTTTACAGCTTAAGAAAATTTACCGAGCGG
>DNGF01000164.1 GCA_003486665.1 Oscillospiraceae bacterium | reverse complement strand
CAAACTTGTTTATCTCTTTGATAACGTACTGTGCGATTTCGATTTTTTCATTTTCTTCTTTTTGGTTTTTATAGTTTTGCTTCGCAATTTTTATTGCGGATTTATCCTTTGCTTTTCTTGCTTTTTTAATTTCATCCTTGCTCGGCTTAATTATCTTTTTATCATGATAAATTTTTGCTTCCTCGATAATATCGATCGCTTCAACCAGTGCCGCGTCGGAAAGAACGCCGTTGCCGTAATCCTCAAACAAGGCTCTGATTTTAAGAACCGTAACCATCGCCTTTTGCTTGATCTCTGTCAGGTCATAGAAGAAATACGGAATAACATTTAAAGTCGCGCCGACTGTAGCGGCAATGATAAGCACACTGCATATATTTTTAAAATAACCGGGATCGGAAAGCACCTCATAAACATTACTGCCGTCAAAGCCAAGACTTCTCGCAACATCCTCGTTAAGTCCGGAACGGTCATAAAGCTCCGGAAGCGCGGCATTTGTGATCAGTGTAACAACACTTCCGATCGCGCCTACCGCAACAAACATTCCGTCTATTCTTTCGCCTGTTATGTACTGCTGATAGTCCCTGATATCCCCGTTTACGCCCGGAGTCAGAAGCGTTACCGCATATGCAGCCATATAATTAAAAAAGAAACAGAACATCAGCGGCCACATAATCTTTGACGGATCGCCCAGCCTGATTATCGGAAGCATAAGTATAATGAAAATTACATTTATAATATTGCTGACCACAAGTATCTTCCTCTTGCCGAGCGCGCGGATAAGAAACGGGATAAAAAGCATGGGCCAAAGAGAGGCATTTCCCCTTATTGTAACAATAAGCGAATATTCCGCCGCACTGCAGGCCTCCTGATAACTGTAAAGCCAGTCCATTATATTCTGAACGGCATTTTCAAGAAAGCCTATCCAACCGGCAAGAGAAATGATCCAAAAATATTTGTTGCGAACAACTGCGCGAAAAGCATCGGTAAATTTTATTTTTACCGTATGCGTTTTTGCCTGAACGATTTTCTCCTCGGTATTGAAATAAACGAGAAGTCCGAGGAAAAATCCGAAAATAATCATCGGCGGATAGAACGCTCTGTAAATTCTGATGTCAACGAGCGTATTTTCTCCGGTAATTGCTCTTGCAACCAGCGGAAGAATTATATTGCCGAGCGTCGGCGCAAGCGAGTTGATGACGGACTTTATCGATGTTACATCGCTTCGCTCATATGTATTCGGAGAAAGCACATTAATAATGCTCGAATCAACATCGTAATAGAACATATAAAAGAACTGCAGTCCGATATTAAAAAGCAAAACGGTAACGCACTTTGCAATCATCGACATTCTCTCATACGGCATATATACAAATCCGATTGAGAGGATCGCAGTCGGAAGACCCATCGACAGAATAAACGGACGGTAACGCCCTTTCTTGCTCTTTGACGAGTCAATAATTTTTCCTCTGAGCGCCGTCAGCGGGAAGCTTAAAATAACGCTGAGAATATAAATTATATACATCGGCTTCGGTGCAATTCCGATGGTATTGCTTATCAGCGTGTTGCCGATGCTGATTATCATATTCTGAGCGCAAAAAACGACAAACTGTATTCCAAGTCCGCCTATTGCAAGTGACGCTATTTCCTTAAAGGACATATACCGTCCCATCGGCGGTTTCTTCCAATACAGCCGCAGATCATCGCGCAAGGTTATTGCTTTTTCTTTTATATTCACAAGCACCACTCCGTATGAATTCATGCTTTGATTATATCATGTCAAAAAATAAAAGTAAATCGGAACAATATATAAAAAAGCACTCCGATTTTTTGACATCGGAGTGAATGAACCGTTATTTATTCAAAAATATCAAGACCCAATTCATAAAGCAGTTCGTTAAGCTCAATGATTGACAGCTTATTTTCCAACGCAAAAAGAATCACGTTGTCCCTTTTGTTTTTTGCATAAAGGAGTGGAACGGAGCATTCAAGCAAAAGATGCTGTGTTTCTTCCGCGCTCATTTTCAGCCCGAAGCAAAACATCAGAACCTTATCTCTTGAAGGCGTTTTTGCTCCCGATAAAATTTGGTACGCATAGTGCCTTTCTATGCCGGAATTTCTTATAACCTCCGCTTTTGATAAGTTTCTTTTTCCGATTTCCTCGTTTAATCGGTCGCACGGTTTTCCGGTCGAAAATTCCGATTCGTTTTCCTTTATATATTCATTTAGGCTGTTGCATTTTTTCAGCATTTCCAGCAGTTGCACAGTTGATTTTTTCATGATATAATACTCCTATCTTAAAGGGATGGCAGGGATGAAATTGAGCGAGCTTGCACAAAGACTTTTTGTCTGGAACATTGAAGAACTTAAGCAGGTTAACGAAAGTACCTGTATAGTTCACAATGAGCAAAGCGGAGAAATAATGATAAAAAAGCGCTTGGATATCGAAAACGTATCTGCTATGGAAAGACTTTGTTCCATCAGACATAAAAATCTTTCCGCTGTAATTAAAATAACCGAGGAAAACGGAAAATACTTTTCCTATTCCGAATTCGTGCCGGGCAATTCTATACAGCATTATATTGACTCAGGCAAAATTTTTGACGAAGACGAAGCAATAAAAATTATTGTCGCAGTATGCGACGGACTCGAAGTTCTGCATGAAAACGGAATTGTCCATCGTGACATAACCGCTTCAAATATTATCCTATCTTATGACGGCAATGTCAAGATAATTGATTACGGCATCACAAGAATTGCAAAGCAAAGCGCAGCCCGCGATACATATATTCTCGGCACTGCCGGATATGCCGCTCCCGAACAATTCGGCTTTTCCCAAAGCGATTCCCGAACGGATATCTATTCGACCGGTGTTCTTTTGAACGTACTTCTGACAGGAAAATTTCCAAACGAAAA
>DNGF01000013.1 GCA_003486665.1 Oscillospiraceae bacterium | reverse complement strand
CGGGGTACGCTCCTCATCAAGACGTTTGAGCGCCTCAAAGTTTCTGATAAGCGGCACTCCTTCAAATTTAAGTCCGCTGAGTTCACGGGTAAGCCAAACGACATAGCCGTTTTGACGGATATAATACTGATTTTCCTTGCTGAGTATCGCTCCGCTTTCGCACGCGATGACCTGCCCGCCGTTGCGTGTTATTTTTTTGAGCGTTTCTGTTTCAAGCTCGCGGTAATATCTCTCACCGTAAGCCATATAAACCGTTGAAAGCGGTACACCGGCTTTCATAGAAATAAGCTTCTCGATATCAATGCAGGGTCTGCCGAGCTTTGCGGCTATAACCTTTGCAATCGTCGTTTTACCGCAGCCCGGAAGTCCTACAAGGATTATATTCTTTCTGCGGTCGCTCATTGTCTTGTACGTCGTTCTGATAAGCTCCTCGTCAGGCTCGATTCTGCCGAACTTGATCTCCGTCTGATACGCCTGAGCAACAAGCATTGACAGTCCGTCCGAATTCGGGATCTCCCTATCCTCTGCATCACAGATAAGGCGGGTTCTTCTCGGATTATAAATAAGCTCCATAACTCCGCCGAGCCGCGGGAAACGATCCAATTCGACAAACTTCATTCCGTTATTCGGGTACATTCCGTTTGCGGTGGTATTGATGATTATATCTATCTCCTCGTTATCGTAAAAATCCTCGGATTCCTCTATTTCCTGCCTTGAAACCGTTGTAATGCTCTTGGCGCCAAGCTCCTTGATAACCGCCTGAACCGTCAGGGAATCGCTGCCCGTTCCGAAAACAAGAACATTCTTTCCGGAAACGTCAATGCCGCACTTGTTTATCATGAAGCAAAATCCGAAATATTCGGAATTGTCACCGATAAGCTTGCCGTCGTCGTCAACAACGATTGTGTCAACACTGCCTATCTTCTGCGCCGACTCGGTGATAACATCGCAGTATTTCATAACGTCCTTCTTATACGGAAAAGTCACATTGATTCCGGCAAAATCGCGCTTTTCGAAAAACGAGTCAAGCTCGTCCGGCTCAAGCTGAAAAAGATCATATCTGTTGTTTCCCAGTTCCCTGTGAATCTCCGGAGAAAGACTGTGAAGAAGTTTTCTTCCCAATAAGCCGTATTTTTTCATTCTTCATGCCCTCCATCTTTATCCTTTTTCTTGTTTTTTATTCCTGCCGAACATCCTGCCGCAATAGCAGCAACCGCTGCCGCCGCACCTAATATCAGCATTATATTTTTCCTCTTGTTGTTTGTTTCCGCATTGCCGATAATATCCGATTCAATGACAGTTTGAGCTTCCTCATCCTCATTGACCTCTTCTTCGGCATTCCTCGTTTTAGACTTTTTAATTTTTGTCGTCTTATGTTTTGTGGTTTTTATCTTTGTGGTTTTAACCTTGGTTGTTCTAACCTTTTTCGTCTTCTCCGCAGGTTTCCTCTGCGTAACACTGCCTGAACTGCTGTCGGTCGGCTCATCTTCGGGATCCTCTGTTATATCAACCGAATATGTGTTCGACTTTATTCCGTTGGTATCAATAATATTAACATTCATTGTAACGCTGTCCGGAATTCCGCTTTTTATTCCGACTGTTGCCTCAAACAAAATGTTTCTGCTGTGACGGTCACAAATTTCATCATTAAGCTCGGCAAAATACACTTCATTATCATACTCCGCAGTGCCGTCCGACATCACCTTTATATTGCCCATTCCGTTGAAATTCATAATCACGCCGCTGAGCTTGTCGTCATTGAAATCATCAAACTCCAGCATAAACAGCAAATAAATTCTGTTAATATCCCTATTATATCTGACCTTGACCGCGGCAAAGCAAAGGTCGCTGTTTGACTCATCTCCGGGATCAAGGAATTGACAATACTTACTGTCCTCCCAAAGTCCGTTGTCGGATATTGCAAATGAGTCAAACATGAACGTGCAGAGTATCGCAAGAGAAACCATCAAAACGATTGATCGGGTTAAAATTTTCCTCAACACTATCCCTCTTTTGCAAATCATTTGATTTTGACTGTGATTATTTCAAAGGGCTTTGCAACAAAGCTTACCGTGTTGTTATCAATTGTCAGCTTTTCGACTTCCCTTTCAAGCAGATCGCAAAGAGTTGCCTCTTTTACATCAAATCCGAACCGAAGCGTTACATCGGTTTTCTTGTTATAGCTCTCGTAACCGCGAACAATGATATCGTCGCTGTTTTCTGCTTTCTTTACCGTTTCAACAATAAAATTATCACTGCTGCAGGAAACAAACGAATACTTTTCAGGAAGCTTGCCGTTCTGCTTTTCAACAGAAAATGCCTTGAGCGGATTATTTATTTCGTATGCAAGCTGAACCGTGCCGGCTTCCCTGTAATTACCTGCATGAGGGAACAGAGAATAGGTGAAAATATGCTCGCCCTTGTCAGCATCGGGATCGGGATGAGTAGCGCACTTAAAAAGTGAAAGCTTCATTGTGCCGTTATCAACATTGTAACCGTACTTGCAGTCATTAAGCAGGCTCACGCCGTAACCGTAGTCGGAAATATCCATATATTTATGTCCGCAAACCTCGAATCTTGCCGCATCCCAACTTGTGTTTTTGTGGGTCGGACGTTCAACCGAGCCGAACTGAATCTCATATGTTGCCTTATCGGAATTTACGTCAATATCAAATGCCGCTTTAACCATGATATGCTCCTGATGCCAGTCGGCATGGGTATCAAAATCAATTCTGGCGCTGTTATCGTAGAACCAAATTTTCTGGCCAAACTCCGAGTTGTAAAACTTCCTTTTTATATTAAATCCGAATCGTGCGCCCTCATCAATGAATTCGACCGAAGAAACATCGCTTATTTCATACTTTTTCTCCGTATAATAGTTTGACAGCTCCCATGCGTCATATTCATACGGAAGGTCCTCAAAAGCTTCGATATAATTGGCTCTGCCGCCC
>DNGF01000026.1 GCA_003486665.1 Oscillospiraceae bacterium | reverse complement strand
CGGCGGTCCGGCAGGCGATCTCCACGTTGTTGTAAACGTAAGACCGCACCCGTTCTTTGAGCGTGACGGCTTTGACGTTTGGTGTGAGGTTCACGTCAACCTCGTTCAGGCAACATTGGGTGATACGCTCATGGTTCCGACGCTTGACGGCAAGGTTAAGTACGATATCCCCGAAGGAACACAGCCCGGTTCTGTGTTCAGACTCAAGGGCAAGGGTATCCAGAATATCCGCAGCAAGGCGAGGGGAGATCAGCTCGTCAGAATTATTGTTGATATTCCGACCAAGCTCAATTCCGAACAGCGTGAAGCTTTGCTTAAATTCAATTCGCTGATGGGCGGCTCAACACCGACCGGCGAGGAGAAAAAGGGCTTCTTCGGTAAAAAACGCAAATAAAATGTATACGCAATCAGGTCTTTGCTTGGTTGCGTATTTTTTTGTGATTTCTGCAAAAAATCCGTTATTAAACTTTTCAATTTCGTTATCCTCTTGACAAACAAGGCACGGAGAACTACAATTAAATCAACGGGTGACCGTTAATTTCTTAAAGGAGATGGATGACTATGCTGGCGATTATTGCGCTGATTTCCGACATCATCAACGTGCCTATCCAGGCTATCGGAGCAATTTTTCCTGATGCCGCGCAGGCTATTCAGCAGGCTTTCAGTCAGATTTTTGATTTCATAACATCAATTCTCGGCTGATGGCAGGGAAAACATACTTAAGGCTGTATTGCAAAATTGAGGTGCTGTATTGCCTGAATTTGCCTTTTGTTACACTTTTTTCTTTTTAGGTGTTGACAAAAGGCAATTTTTATGTATAATAATAACAGTAATGATTACTATTATCTTTTAATTATTCTTAATTTTCGGTCAATACTAATAATTGACTGCAAAGAATCGAAAGGAGCTAAAGCTATGAATATTACAAAGGATATTAAACATGTAGGCGTCAACGACCATGAAATTGATCTTTTTGAGGGTCAGTATGTTGTTGAAAACGGAATGGCATATAATTCCTACGTCATCGTTGACGATAAAATCGCGGTTATGGATACGGTTGACGCACGTTTTCGCCACGAATGGCTTGATAATCTTGCAGAGGTTCTTGACGGCAGAAAACCCGATTATCTGATCGTTCAGCACATGGAACCGGATCATTCGGCAAATATAACGAGCTTTATTGACGTTTATCCCGACGTAATGATCTTTGCCTCGGCGAAAGCGTTTGCAATGATGAATCAGTTTTTCGGTAACGATTTCAGCGATAAGCAGATCGTTATTTCCGAGGGTTCAACACTTGAACTCGGTAAACATACACTTAATTTTATAGCGGCTCCGATGGTTCACTGGCCGGAGGTCATGGTTACTTACGACTCATACGACAGGGTGCTGTTCTCTGCTGACGGCTTCGGTAAATTCGGCGCGCTTGATGCCGATGAGGACTGGGCTTGTGAGGCAAGGCGCTACTATTTCGGCATTGTCGGAAAGTACGGCGTTCAGGTGCAGAAGCTCCTTCAAAAAGCGTCTTCGCTTGAAATTGAAAAGATCTGTCCTCTTCACGGTCCGATCCTTACGGAAAATCTCGGATATTATATCGGACTTTACAATACCTGGTCATCCTATTCCGTTGAGAGCGAGGGAATTGTAATTGCGTATACCTCAGTTTACGGAAATACGAAGAAAGCGGTTGAGATTCTTGCCGATAAGCTCAGAGCGAACGGCTGCCCGAAGGTGGTTGTGAATGACCTTGCACGGTGCGATATGGCTGAGGCTGTTGAGGACGCCTTCCGTTACGGCAAGCTCGTGCTTGCAACGACAACTTATAATGCCGATATCTTCCCGTTTATGCGTACATTTATTGAGTCGCTGACGGAGAGAGAGTATAAGAACAGAACGGTTGCTTTTATCGAGAACGGTTCATGGGCGCCTCTTGCGGCGAAGATCATGAAGGGAATGTTCGATAAGTCAAAGAACATCAACTTTGTTGAACCTGTTGTTCATATCCGTTCGGCACTTAATGAGGCTTCCTCGGCGGAGCTTGACGAGCTTTCAAAGGAGCTTTGCCGCGACTACATTGCCCGCGACGGTGAAATGGCGAACAAGAATGACCTTACCGCTCTTTTCAATATCGGATACGGACTGTATGTCGTTACCTCGAATGACGGTAAAAGGGATAACGGACTGATTGTAAACACGGTTTCGCAGGTTACAAATTCTCCGAACAGAATCGCAGTTACCATCAATAAGGACAACTATTCTCATCACATCATCAAGCAGACGGGCAAGATGAATATTAACTGCCTTTCTGTGGACGCTCCGTTCAGTGTGTTTGAAAGCTTCGGCTTCAGAAGCGGAAGAAATGCTGATAAATTCGAGGGCGTTGAACCGCTTCGTTCGGACAACGGACTGGCTTTTCTGCCGCGATACATCAACTCGTTCATGTCTTTGAGGGTAGAACAGTATGTTGATCTCGATACTCACGGAATGTTTATCTGCTCGGTCACCGAGGCGAGAGTTATTTCGGATACGGAAACGATGACCTACACCTACTACCAGAAAAACGTTAAGCCGAAGCCGCAGACGGACGGGAAGAAAGGCTTTGTCTGCAAGGTGTGCGGATATATCTATGAAGGCGAGGAGCTTCCCGAAGATTTCATTTGTCCGCTCTGCAAGCACGGCGCGGCGGATTTTGAACCGATAAATTAAAGCAAGCCCTGTGCGGCTTTGCCTTAAATGCAACCCGCGCTTCGCCGAAAAAATTAAGAAAATGTGATAATTAAAAGCCGCTTTTCGGAATAGAACTCAGAATAAATCTTTTCCGTAAGCGGCTTTTGTTTTAATTATCTAATGACAAAACAGGAATTAAATGATATAATTGTAAAAAGACGTCAGGGATGGTGATGTTATGAAAACTATTCGTTCATTTGCAGGCGTGCTGCTTTCGGTTATTCTTATAATAGCTTCCGTAGCATTCCCGACATCGGCACAGTCAAATTCGGCGGAAACAATGGCGAACCTTATTGTGTTTGTCAAGTTTCCTGAGGACACAACCACCGAAATTGCCGATAACATTCAAAGAATTCAGATGTTCTATAATGATACCTCGAAAATGTATGTCGGTTCGGATATCGACTTCTCTTTTAAGAAATACATTACCGAGATTTCGAGAGGCAAGCTGATTGTTAACAATATTTTTCCGCAGGTTGACGGCGATACGGTCACTCCGTACACTCTGTCGGCTTCCCATGACGACTGTAACGATACAAGCATTATTTCGGAGGTTGTCGGCGCTTTGAATTCCGGAAAAATCAAAATGCCGGAGGATAGGCTTGACAATAAATATGCCGGTGTTGTCGATAATCTCACTGTTATAATTCAGGGTAGATGTCCGAGCGGTTCGGACTTTATGTGGCCCCATAAGAGTGTTACGGATGTTTCGACAAAGATTAAAAATAAATACCAATTCGGCAATTATAACTTTATTGACTCATACAGCGTTACGGGCGCTGTTGCGGCGTGCCAGGGCGTCATTACGCATGAATTTCTGCACAGCGTCGGCTTGCCCGACCTTTATCGCAGAAGCGGAACGGACGGAACTCCCGTCGGTATATGGGACATTATGGCGCACGACAGCTTTTTTATGCAGTATCCGCTCTCATATCAGCGATATAAGCTCGGATGGATTCCGATGCAGCAGATCACTCAGAGTGGAACATATACGCTTGACCCGGTCAGCGATCCTGATTCCGACACAATCCTTTATGAAATCAAAACGCCGATGTCGGCGAGCGAGAGCTTTATGCTCGAATACAGAAAGAAGATAACGACAAACTATTCGAATCTCGGCTTTGAAACGAAAATCCCGTCATCGGGACTTCTTATTTACAGAGTAAATAAATCCGTTGTTAACCAGACAAACGCGTGGGGTGAGGATTATCTCTACGTTTACCGTCCCGGCGAAACAAGCACAAGTGCGAGCGCAGGCGATTTCTTCAAGTCTGCTCTTGATCCGAGCGATAACAGGACAAGCTTCGGTGTTGCCGATTTTGACGCACCGCTTACCGACGGAACGATTTTCTATTCCAACGGCAAAAACAGCGGTATTGTTATTTCGGACGTAAAGTATAATGAGGATTCATCGAAAATCAGCTTCCATGTTGAATTCCCTGATTATTCCTCGCTCGGACTTTGGCAGCTTGTACCGAACAGCATCGCTATGGATTCAACGGGAATTAAGATAGACACCGACAGCATTGGCAACCTGTATGCCTGCGTTATGGGACGCGAGGATTGGAGCTTTATGAATAAGGTGTTTAAATACGACGGAACGTCATGGACAACACTCGGTTCGGCTTTTTCCAACGTGAACAGCATGGTGCTTAAGGTCTATAACGACATTCCGTATGTGCTTTATACCAATTCAAGCGGCAGACCCGTTCTTGCAAAATACACGGGCGGCTCATGGCAGACTGTTTATACGGATAATTCGGTAAGCTATCCGAATGACATTCAGCTCTTTGTCGGAGATTCCGGGTTCTACAGCGCATGGACGGTTGACGGTACAAAGCTGAGTATTAAGAAAATTACTTCCGGCGGAGTAACGGATGTTAATTCTTCACTGACAGCCGATTATTTTGCCAATCCGAGCCTCAGCACGGTCGGTAATTATATTTATGTTACTTATTGTAATTTTGCTTTCGGCGGAGAAACGCAGTACACTCAGGTTAAACGTTATAATCTTACTACGGGACAGTG
>DNGF01000133.1 GCA_003486665.1 Oscillospiraceae bacterium | reverse complement strand
AGTCTGCAAAAATTTCTCGGCTCCCCCCCGGAGGAGGAGCCTGCACTCAAAGATAATTTCTGCTGACATTTACATTACTTTCAGCCTCCCATTGCTGCAAGAGGAGAAAAGATGCTTTTCTGCATCGAAAGCAATGTTTATAATAAAATTCACACGAAATTCGGCAGGTGAGTGCATTGCCTTAACAAAAAACCGCCGCAAACCGAGGTCTGCGGCAGTCTGTTGTTTTTATCAGAACGATATTCTCATTATATTCTTGCCGAGAGCCGTTGATTTCGACTCCTTTTCAAATATCGCGTAATATTCTCTTATATTGGTAACATCATTGATCGAAAGCATGAGCCTGAGGATATGCTCCCTAAATTCGGGAATCGTGAGCAGCTCGACCGCCTTTTCAAAGTCACAGCGAACGCTTCTTGTTGTTCCTCTGATCGAAATACCGTGTTCAAGCACCATTCTTGTGTTGAGCGGAACATTTTCGTTTGCAACACCCGAAAGAATGAGCTTTCCGCCCGAATAGAGCTTGTCGATCGCCTGGTTTGCGGCAATTCCCGACGCATTTCCGCCGACAGCTTCGATGGCAACGGACATTCTCGGAAGCGCTTCGATATCGTTCGAATAATAAACGTTTGCAAAGTCGAACATATCAAGCTTTTCTTTATTAAGACCGACAATGTTGACATCACAGCCGAAGCCGTATTTGGCAACGAGAGAGATGATATATCCCATAATTCCGTCGCCCCAGACGGTTACGCTCTTCACGCTTTCATTCTCGGTAAATCCCGCGCGGCGCATTGCACAGCAGCCGACAGAAATAAGCTCAGAAAAAACGGCTTCGGGACCGATCTCGTCCGGAATGGGTATCATGTACTCATGTTCAAGGTCAATAAGCTCCTTTGAAAAACCGTCGTAGTTGCTGGAGCAGAACTTGGATTCGGGACAGTAATTGTCAAGCAGGTGAGGGTTGTTCCTGACGCAGACCTCACACTTTGTTCCGTCACAGTCCGACTTGCGGCAGGGAAGCAGTACAACGCGCTGACCGCTTTTGAACTTTCCGCTTCTGTCGCGGACAACAACGCCCGTTGCCTCATGAATAAGGCTCATCGGGAACTTTCTTTTGAGTATACGCAGACTTCTGTTGCCGAGATAGTAGCGTATGTCCGCCTTGCACACGGCAAGATAGTCGGGACGAACAAGCACATTGTCGTTCCTTATATCCTCAACGAATATTTCGAATCTTTTCGGTTCTGTAATTTTGTAACTTTTTGCGAACAAAATTAACCAATCCTTTCTGCCTTATCTGCCTGCTCTGACAATGGACTTAACGAGAAGAAGATCCTTCATCGTTGTAATTTTCATGTTGAGCTTGTCGCCCATAGCCATGCCGATCCGGATACCGGCGGAAAGAACAAGTCCGCAGTCATCCGTCATAACGGGACGCTTGTCCTCAGGAATCGCAAAGTAGTCGTCATACGCCTTTCTTACGATCGAATATTTAAAGGACTGCGGAGTTTGACCGAGATAAAGCTCTTTTCTCAGCGGAATGGAGTCGAGAGTCTTTTCGTCAACGCTCTTTATTATTGTATCATGCGCCGGAATAACCGTGTCACAGGCACCGAATTCCTTTACCTTTTCAATATTCTCATTGATTATCTTCTGAGAAACGAGCGGTCTTGCCGCGTCATGGATAATAACATAGTCTTCGCCGCTGCATTCTGCCTGGATTGCGTTGAGCGCATTGAGAGAGGACTCCTGACGTGACGCACCCGCGTCCGCGATCCAGCGCACCTTTCTGATGTCGTACTCCTTGAGCCACATGGAAAGATCCTCCTGCCATGCCTTGACGCAGACAACGCAGATGGCGTCGATTTTTTCGTTGATTTCGAATGCTTCGAGCGTATGAATTATAACGGGCTTACCGTAGATGTCAATAAACTGCTTCGGACGGTCAACCATACCCATACGGCTTCCCGAACCGCCTGCAAGAATTACAGCTATATTCATAATTTAATTACCTCAATTCGTAATTTGTTCGCTTTAAATTATACTATACGAGGTTTCATTTGTCAACAAAGCCCAACAGTACAATTTTTTGTATATATTTATAGTTGAAATAATCCGCATTATATAGTATAATCTTTATTAATTCGTTTAAAAGGGGGTATAATATGGTTTTTTCATCGGCACCTTTTCTGTTTTTGTTTTTGCCAATCGTTCTTATTGCATATTATAACCCGATAATAAAATCTCTTGCGTTTAAAAACGCCGTGCTTATAGTTTCGAGCATTTTCTTTTATGCGTGGGGCGAGCCGATATACGTTCTGCTGATGCTCGGCTCGATAATAATAAATTGGGCGCTCGGACTTGTTGTTGATAAAAACAGGGATAACAAAAAGAGCAGGGCTGCGCTTGTGCTTTCCGTTATAGTCAATATCGGAATGCTTTTTGTTTTCAAATATCTTACTTTCACGCTTGAAAATATCAACGCGCTTCTGCATACGGATTTCAATACGCTGAACATCACTCTGCCGATCGGTATTTCTTTCTTTACGTTCCAGGCAATGTCCTATGTAATAGATGTTTACAGGGGCAACGGAGAGGTTCAGAAAAATCCCTGCTATGTTGCGCTTTATATCTCTTTCTTCCCCCAGCTTATCGCAGGCCCGATCGTGCGCTATCAGACGATCGCCGATCAAATAAAAAATCGAAACGAAAATTTTGACGACTTTACAAACGGCGTCTACCGATTCATGATAGGCTTTATCAAAAAGGTGCTTATCGCGAACAATGTCGCCGTTGTTGCCGACGGAATTTTTGACGGCGAGGTTGATTCCGTTGCGTGTGCATGGATCGGCGCAATTGCATACACCCTGCAGATATTGTTCGATTTTTCGGGATACAGTGAAATGGCTATAGGACTCGGAAAAATGTTCGGCTTTAATTTCCTCGAAAACTTTGATTATCCCTATATTTCAAAATCGGTTTCCGAATTCTGGCGCAGATGGCACATCTCGCTCGGAACGTGGTTCAGGGATTATGTT
>DNGF01000248.1 GCA_003486665.1 Oscillospiraceae bacterium | reverse complement strand
ATTTCGCTATTTCCTCAGCAATATCCAACGGATCCTCCTCACCCGGATCATCCGAAGTGAGAATTGAAAGATCGGCCTCTCTGCCTGCTGTCAATCCCAGCTCTCTGCGGCGGATCTGATTCTTACCGCCGATCGAACCGTAAAGCACAACGATTCTGTTGTGAGGATAGGTTCTGAGCGTAGAGATTATATTGTGCATACTCAATCCGTTGTGAGCAAAATCAATTATGACATCAAAATCATCGCTGACATGAACAAGCTCGGATCTGCCCGAAACGCTGAAATTGCGAAGTGCATCGGCGCAGCCCTTTATATCAATTCCGAGAACCTTGCAGACCGCAACGGCTCCGAGAACATTATAAGCGTTGAAATACCCCGGTATCGGAGCTTCTATATGAATCCTTTCGCCTGCATCTATGCAGTCAAACGAAACACCGAGCATATCCTTGCTTCTCAGAAGCTCCACGTTCTCGGCAGTTACATCGGCATTTGCAAGTCCGAATTTTGTAACATCGGCAGACGAACCCTCAAGCATATCCGTATAAGCGGGATCGTCAGCATTGACGACAGCGTGTCTGCACATTGAAAAAAGAAGCTTTTTGCTGTTTTTGTAGTCCTCAAAGGTCGGATGCTCGATTGTTCCGATATGATCGGGAGCCAGATTCATAAACACTCCGATCTCAAACGGAATACCGTCCGTTCTGTGCATTTTCAGACCGAGCGACGAAGCCTCGATAACACAGTATTTGCAGCCTGCGTCCGCCATTTTGCGGAAAAGCTTCTGCAATTCGTAGCTTTCCGGAGTGGTGTTCTCGGTTTCAAGACACACACTGCCGTATTTCGCGCCGTTTGTTCCGATTATTCCGCACATTTCGCCCGAAGCTTCGATAAGACATCTTACAATGTGAGCCATCGTAGTCTTGCCCTTTGTGCCGGTTATTCCTATAACCTTTAAAGAGCTTGCAGGATGCTCAAAAAAGTTTGCCGAAGCAATTGCGAGCGCGTGGCGTGTGTTCTCGGTTATTATCTGAACGCAGTCGTCGGGAATATCGACCTTATGCTCCGCGAAGATACATCTGCATCCGTTCTCATAAGCGCTTCGTGCATACTTGTGTCCGTCGGTTATCGTACCCGACAGGCAGAAAAAGCACTTTCCCTCGCCTGCGTTTTTTGAATTGTATGTAATGTCTTCAATATCGGTATCCGTGAAATTGTCACAGGTAAAATCAATACCGTTGAGAATATTGCTTAAAAGCATAACAGCCTCCGAAAAACCGATCAAACAGCCTTTCTCAGAAGAGCGTCCGACGGAATATTCTTTTCACATTCAAAGCTGACCTTCATCATCGGATGAGGTGCTTTATCTATCTTTTCACCGTTTTCATCCCTGAGATCGGTAACGGTGATCTCATAAGGCTCAACGCCGCGCTGAAGCACCTCAAGCGTTTCGCCCTCGAAGAATCTGTTCCTCTGGCGGCAGAAAACACGTCCGTTCTCCGAATAGAGAACCTCAGCCATAACGCTCCAATCGCGCTTGTAGCCGCCGTCGTAATAGATCTGGGCATTGTCCCTCGGATGGCCGAAGTAGAAACCCGTGCAATACTCACGGCTGCTGATCTTATACATCTCGTCAACGACCCATTTTTCCGGCTTATAGCCGTCTGTGGGATTGCTGAGATATCCGTCTATCGCCTGTCGGTATGCGTTTGTTATAACCGAAGTATAATATGCGGACTTTGCCCTGCCCTCAATTTTAAAGCTGGATATTCCTGCCTTAACCATTTCGGGAATATGCTCAATCATACACATATCCTTGGAATTGAAAATATATGTGCCGTTTTCATCCTCGTCTATCGGGAAGTATTCGCCCTCGCGCGTTTTCTCCATCAGGCTGTACTGCCAGCGGCACGGCTGAGCACACTCGCCTCGGTTGGAATCCCTGTTGACAAGATAGTTTGATAAAAGGCATCTTCCCGAAAAAGAAACGCACATAGCTCCGTGAACAAAGCACTCAATTTCAAGCTCCTTCGGAGTTTTTGCCCTGAGGGTTGCAATGTCCTCCAGAGAAAGCTCTCTTGCGGTAACAACTCTCGTGGCACCCATGTTGTACCATTCGTTTGCAGAGGCATAATTTGTGATTCCCGCCTGAGTCGAGATATGAATATCAACATCGGGCGTATATTTCTTTGCGAGCGTCATAACGCCGAGATCGGAAATTATGAATGCGTCAACACCTGTTTCCGCGGACTCCATGAGGAAGTCCGGAAGACGGTCGATTTCATCGTTTCTCGGCACCGTGTTGCAGGTCTGATAAACCTTAACGCCCTTTTTATGTGCGGCGTCAACCGCCGCCTTAAGCTCCTCAGCCGTAAAGTTTGCAGGTGCGGCTCGCATGGAAAACGCGGAACCGCCGACATAGATCGCATCTGCGCCGAAATACAGCGCGCGCTGAAATCTCTCCATATCTCCTGCGGGAGCGAGAAGTTCAGGAAATGCTGTTTTAATATTACTCATAAGTCCTCTTTGCTAACCGCCCTGTAAGCGAAATAATCGGTTGTTGAATGCGGCAAACTTCCGCCGAGAACCATGCTCGAATTTAATCGGCGGCTGCTCAATCAGTTGAGCTGTT
>DNGF01000052.1:2865-3029 GCA_003486665.1 Oscillospiraceae bacterium | reverse complement strand
CACCGATTCCGCAATAGTTTCTGCCTTTTGCAGCTCAGCACTATACATATAGCAGCTCGTAATATCCGATTTTGTAATTCCGTAACAGGCAAAGCGTCCGTCCTTGGTGGTTTTCCATCCGCCGTCAATGCCCTTTTCAATAAACTTGCCCTGCTTTTCCAGCG
>DNGF01000052.1:0-2819 GCA_003486665.1 Oscillospiraceae bacterium | reverse complement strand
CTATCATTCTGAGGTCATATTTACCCGTTGCGGATGATGTGTTTCGGCTGAACCAAATATACATTCCGTCAGTGGAAACCACGACCTCGCGAGCCTCGCCGATGTCATAATCCGTTCCGTCGGCAAGTTTTACCGTTGTGCTTTTATCTGTTGTATTGTATACGGCTGCCACGGGAGAATCGTTTTTGTCCGCCCGCTCAACGCCGAAATACGCGCCTGCCATTGCACCTGCAACAATCAATATAAGTGCTAAGCAGGCGACTAATGTCTTTATTCTTGAATCCCTTTTTGAGGGAATTTTTTTCTTTTTTACAGTCGGCTTTTTATCCGAATTTTTATTTTCTGCTTTTTTTGTGCCGAATTCCACGGCAACAATATCGGGCTTTGAAATATCGTCAAGAGGTTGAATATCGCCCGAAAATTCCATTGCTTCATAAATTGGCAAAAGCTCAGACTCTTGAACTGCCTGAGCGTCACTGTCGTATTCATCGTTTGAAAGTCTGATATCGTTACTTTCTTTCATCTTTCTCTCCGATTCCCGTCCTGCCTGAATCGGCAGAACGGGATAAACTTGTTTTATTTCATTGAAACAGCTTTCTTAGCTTTTTCAACAATGTTGGATGCACAAAGTCCGTAAATCTTGAGCATCTCAACCGCCGGGCCTGAACCGCCGAACTTGTCTTCAACGCCTACTCTTACTACAGGAACAGGCTTGCCCTCACAGACAACCTCTGCAACAGCAGAACCGAGTCCGCCGATAATGCTGTGTTCCTCAGCCGTAACGATTGCGCCTGTTTCTTCAGCCGCCTTGAGAATAATTTCCGTGTCTATCGGCTTGATTGTGTGGATGTTAATAACTCTTGCGGAGATTCCCTCTTCCGCCAGCATATCCTTGGCAATCATTGCCTCATTAACCATAAGACCTGTTGCAACGATTGTAACATCGCTGCCCTCTGCAAGCTCGATGCCCTTGCCGATCTCGAACTTATAGGTATCGGGATCATTGAAACGCGGAACTGCAAGTCTGCCGAAGCGGAGATAAACCGGTCCCTCATACTCTGCCGCTGCGAAAACAGCCGCACGAGCCTCAACATCGTCCGCCGGATTGATGATAACCATACCGGGGATAGTTCTCATAAGCGCGATATCCTCACAGCACTGGTGGCTTGCGCCGTCCTCACCGACAGAAATGCCGGCATGAGTTGCGCCGAGCTTAACATTGAGATGCGGATATCCGATAGTATTTCTGACCTGCTCAAAAGCACGTCCGGCAAGGAACATTGCGAAGGAGCTTGCGAAAACGGTGTGACCGGTTGTTGCAAGACCTGCGGCAACGCCTACCATATTACTTTCAGCAATTCCCGCGTCGAAAAATCTCTCCGGGAACGCCTTTTTAAACATACCTGTTTTGGTTGCGGCGGCAAGATCGGCGTCCATAACAATAAGGCTCTCGTCCTTCTCACCAAGCTCAACCAAAGCTTTACCGTAAGCTTCTCTTGTTGCTGTTTTGATTACGTCTGCCATCTCTTACGCCTCCAATTCTGCAAGTTGTGCTTTAAGCTCGTTCATTGCCTGCTCATATTGCTCGGCATTGGGAGCTGTTCCGTGCCACGAGCACTGATCCTCCATGAAAGAAACGCCCTTGCCCTTGACCGTCTTTGCGATAATAGCCGTGGGCTTACCCTTAAACTCGGCTGCCGCCTTGAAAGCCGCGTCGATCTCGTCAAATGAATGACCGTAGATTTCAATAACATTCCAGCCGAATGCGCGGAACTTTTCAGGGATCGGGTAAGGAGAATTAACCTCTGCGATTGAGCCGTCGATCTGAAGATTGTTGTTGTCAACAACGGCGCAGAGATTGTCAAGACCCTTTGCGGAAGCAAACATAGCAGCCTCCCAAACCTGACCTTCCTCAATTTCACCGTCACCGAGAACCGTGTAAACTCTGTAGTCCTTCTTATCAAGCTTTCCGGCAAGAGCCATGCCGACAGCCGTTGAAATACCCTGACCGAGAGATCCTGTACTCATGTCAACGCCCGGAGTGCGGTTCATACTCGGATGACCCTGAAGCATTGCGCCCGGCTTACGAAGATTTTTAAGCTCTGAAACGGGGAAGAAGCCCTTATTTGCAAGAACTGCATAGAGAGCCGGAGCCGTATGGCCCTTCGAAAGAACAAACCTATCTCTGTTCTCGTCCTTGGGATTTTTCGGATCAACATTCATATGGTCGAAATAAAGATAAGTAAGAATATCCGCTACAGAAAGCGATCCGCCCGGATGACCCGATTTTGCATTGAACACACCTTCGATCACGCCCATACGAACCGTACAAGCCTTGATCTGTAATTGTTTTTTAGTTACTGCGTCCAAAAAAACACCTCCAATTATTCGCTTAAATTTTGTTTTTTCAAGAAATCCTTAAAATATTCCGGAACCTCTGCACAAAACTCAAGATATCTTCCGTCCCTCGGATGCTTAAATCCGATCAGTCCGGCGTGCAGACACTGTCCGTTAAGAGAAGTTACTCCGTTCTTCGGTCCGTAGATATTATCCCCGGCAACCGGATGACCGATATATGCCATATGAACTCTGATTTGGTGAGTTCTGCCCGTTTCGAGAGTAACCTTTATATATGCAAATTTCTCATTCTGATCGATCACTTCATAATGAGAAACGGCATCCTTTGAATTCTGGTAGATAACGCACATTTTCTTTCTGTCATTCGGATTTCTGCCGATCGGAGCGTTTACCGTTCCGCTCATCTCCTTGAAATGTCCGTGTACTACCGCCCTGTACTGCCTTGTAAAGCTATGCTCCTT
>DNGF01000253.1:8401-10049 GCA_003486665.1 Oscillospiraceae bacterium | reverse complement strand
AGTCTTGTTCCCGAAGAGTGGGGCGGCGATATCATCTGCGTTCCCGTTTCGGCAAAGACTCATATGGGCATCGATAAGCTTCTCGAAAGCATTCTGCTCGTTGCCGAAATGCAGGAGCTTAAAGCCAACCCGAACAGAGCGGCAAAGGGTATCGTTATTGAAGCCCGCCTTGATAAGGGCAGAGGTCCAATCGCAACTCTCCTTGTTCAAAAGGGTACGCTCAATTCCGGTGACATCATTGTTGCGGGTCAGGCTGTCGGCCGCGTCCGTGTAATGGTTGACGACAAGGGCAGAAAGATCAAATCCGCAGGTCCGTCGGTTCCCGTTGAGATCACCGGTCTTGCAGAGGTTCCGAATTCCGGCGACATCTTTGATGCCGTAACAGACGAACGTCTTGCCCGTGAGCTTGTTGAGCAGAGAAAGGCGGAAGCTAAGGAAGAGCAGTTTAAGTCCGTTCAGAAGGTTACTCTCGACAACCTCTTTGATTCACTCAAGGAGGGCGAGATGAAGGAGCTTAACGTTATTGTTAAGGCTGATGTTCAGGGTTCGGCAGAGGCCGTCAAGCAAAGCCTTGAAAAGCTCTCCAATGAGGAAGTACGCGTTCGTGTTATTCACAGCGGCGTCGGCGCTCCGAGCGAGTCCGACGTTATGCTCGCAAACGCTTCCGGCGCAATTATCGTCGGCTTCAACGTTCGCCCCGATCCTGTTGCAATTAATCTTGCAGAGCGTGACGGCGTTGAAATGAGAATGTATAGAATTATCTACGACTGCATCGAAGAAATTCAGGCGGCTATCAAGGGTATGCTTGCTCCGAAGTTCCGTGAGGTTGACCAGGGACGCGCAGAGGTCAGAGATGTTATCACCATCTCCTCTGTCGGCAAGATTGCCGGATGCTATGTTCTTGACGGAAAGATCACAAGGAACTCCAAGGTTCGCGTTGTTCGTGACGGTATTGTTCTTGCGGATGACGATATTGCTTCTCTCCGCCGTTTCAAGGACGACGTAAAAGAGGTTGCCTCCAACTACGAATGCGGAATCGGACTTGCAAAATTCTCCGACATCAAGCTTGGCGATATTTTTGAAGCCTATACAGTTGAAGAATACAGAGATTAAGAGGTAGCTTATGGCAGGTTACAGAATAGACAGAGTATCCGAGGATATCAAGCGCGAGATCATTGCGGTTATCCGCGAGCTGAAGGATCCGAGGGTAATGGATAGAATGCTTACCGTTGTAAGAGTTGAAGTCAGCTCCGACGCTTCATATGCCAAGGTGTATATCAGCGCAATGGAGGGTCTTGACGTTGCAAAGGAAGCGGTCAAGGGACTTAAAAGCGCAACGGGTTATATTCGCAGGGAGGTCGGCAAACGACTTCACCTGAGAAAGACCCCTGAGCTTAGCTTCGTTGCCGATGACTCTATCGAACACGGTATGAATATTGTTAAGATTATGGATGATTTGAGGAATGAGGACTAATGGTTATCAATCTTGAAGCGGCAGTTGAGTTTCTTCGTTCAAGGGACAATTTTCTGATACTCACACATTCACACCCCGACGGCGATACGCTCGGCTCAGCTTTTGCACTTAAATATGCGCTTGAAGCGATGGGCAAAACGGCAAACGTCAGGTGCTGTGATACGGTTGCGAAAA
>DNGF01000253.1:0-8343 GCA_003486665.1 Oscillospiraceae bacterium | reverse complement strand
GTCTGCGAGGAGGAATGCCGCTTTGACACGCTTGTTGCAGTCGATGTGGCTGATACAAAGCTGCTCGGCAAGGACTTTGAAGAAAAATTTGCCGATAAGATTGAGCTTTGCATCGATCATCACGGATCAAACCGTATGTTTGCCGAAAAGACCTTGCTGGATGCAGATGCGGCGGCTGCCTGCGAGATAATCCTTGAAATTATTCATGCGCTCGGCGTTAAGCCGACAAAGCAAATTGCCAACTGCATTTACACCGGTATTTCAACTGACACGGGATGTTTCCGCTACTCAAACGTTACGCCGCGCACAATGCGTATGGCTGCGGAAATGATCGAGTGCGGAGCGGACAACGTGACAATCAACACCGTTATGTTTGAAACAAAAACCAGAACCTATGTCGCGCTCGAAAAGTTAGCCGTCGGCGGTATGAAAATGTATCTTGACGGAAAATGTGCATTGATAACCGTCACTCAGGATATGTACCGTCAGAGCGGTTCGGACGAAAGCGAGGTTGACGCCATCGCTTCCCTGCCCAGACAAATTGAGGGCGTCCTGGTCGGTGTCACAATGCGCGAGCGAAAGGACGGCAGCTATAAAATATCCATGAGAAGCAATCGTCCGATCAATGTTTCGGAAATCTGTGCCGCAATGGGCGGCGGAGGTCATCCGCAGGCGGCAGGCTGTCAGATAGGCGGAACGCTTGAGGAAGCGACCGAAACGGTAGTCGCGAACGTAAAAAAGTATATTGAAAAGCTTTAATACAGAAAAGTTAAAAACGCAAACTCAGATTAATTCCGAGTTTGCGTTTTTTATTTATGTCTTATAAATTTCCTGCGTTGCGGAGCATCTCTCTTGCACTTTCAAGCTGAAGCTTTGTGATCTCCATGCCACCCATAATTCTGGCAATCTCTGTCACACGCTCCTCCTCAATGAGAGATTTGATGTTTGTATAAGTCTTCCCGTCAGAAACGGATTTGCTGATATAAAGATGAACGTCGCCCTGTGCCGCAATCTGTGCAAGGTGGGTAACGCAGATAACCTGTCTGCCCTTTGAAGCACTTCTGAGCTTCATGGCAATTTTCTGCGCCGCTCTGCCGCTGACGCCCGTATCAATCTCATCAAAGATCATTGTGTCAACACCGTCTGTTTCGGCAAGCACGTTCTTTATCGCAAGCATAATCCTCGAAAGCTCACCGCCCGATGCAATTTTCGCAAGCGGCTTCGGCACTTCGCCGACATTGGCGGAAATAAGGAATTCAATCGAATCCCTGCCGTTTTCGCTCAGCCCGACATCGTCACATTTTACGACAAAGCGTACATTCGGCATATCAAGAAATTCAAGCTCGGCGCAAATCGCTTCGCTGAGCTTTTCGCCCGCCGCCTTTCTCGAATCGGTCAATTTTTCCGCCGCAGACTGAGCTTCTGCAAGAGCTTCTTTTTCCTGCTTTTGAAGCTCCTTGACCTTCTCCTCCGAAAACGCTATATTATCAAGCTCGGCTCTTGCATTTTCAAGATATTCGAGCATTTCTTCCTCTGTATCTCCGTATTTTTTCGAAAGGCGGTAGAGAAGATCCAGCCTTTCGTCAATATCCTCCAGCTCGGACGGATCAAAGTCAACCTCGGACATCGCGTCACGAACGGTTTCCGCAATGTCATCCAGCTCATATCTGATATCCGTTATCTTCTCCGATGCCTCGCCGAGGCTCTCCATATACGCGCTTGCATTCGATATCTCCGACTCGGCATCGGAAATCATATCAATGCCGGCTCCGTCGGCTTTCAGTGCCTCATAGGCAACATTAAGGCTTTCGATAACCTTCTGCGAGTTGTTTATCAGCGACTTTCTCGCTTTCAGCTCATCGCGCTCGCCCGGCGTTATTTCCGCCTTTTCAAGTTCGTCAATCTGATAGGTTAAAAAATCTATTCTCTGCGACTTTGAGCTTTCATCCGTAGTCAATTTTCTGAGCTTGCTTTTTATCTCGCAAAGTCTGCCGTACTTCTCTTGATAATCCGAAATCAAATTGCTGTTTTCGGCGAAGCTGTCAACAAAGCCGCAATGCTTTTCGGGAGAGAGAAGCGACTGATTATCGTGCTGACCGTGAATATCGATCAGCTCACCGCCGATCTCGCGGAGCATAGAAACAGTAACGGGCGCGCCGTTCAGACGGCAGACATTTTTGCCCTCGCGGCTGAGCGTCCTGTTGACTATCAGCACTCCGTCCTCGCAGTCAATTCCGTTATCATCGAGAAATTTGCGAACCTTTGCGTTTACGTCCTCAAAAACGGCATAAACCTTTGCGCTTTGCGCTCCCGTTCTTATAATATCGCGTGAGGTTCTCTCGCCGAGAATGGCATTTATGGAATCGATAACAATGGATTTACCTGCACCGGTTTCACCCGTAAGAACATTGAGTCCGCAGCCGAGCTCAATGGCGGCGCTCTCAATTATCGCAACATTTTCAATTTTCAGACTTGTAAGCATATGATCACATCCGAAAAAGTATTAAGGCAATACCGCACAGTTGAGCTGTGCGAATTGCATGGCAAGGCGTGTACCGCAATTTGCGCGGTGCTGCCGATCTTATGAGCCGTGTGAAACGGATTTAATAATCCTGTCGATCGACTCCTTAAGCTCATGCGCTGTCGCTTCTGTACGGCAAAGTGCAAAAATCGTGTCATCTCCTGCAATTGTTCCGACAAGACCCTCCCACTCCATGTTGTCAAACGCGGCGCAAGCGGCATTCGCCATACCGTCGTGACATTTAATAACAGCGGTGTTGCCTGCATAGTCTGAGGAAATAACCGAATGGGAGAAAATTGTGTTATACTTTGAAAGATATTCGTCGGTTTCGCTTTTACCCTCAACATAGCGGTAAACGCCGTTTTTGTCCATCTGCTTAACGAGTCTAAGCTCCTTAATATCACGGGAAACGGTCGCCTGAGTTGAGCTGAATCCGTTTTCCTCCAGCTTTTCAAGCATTTCCTCCTGTGTGCCTATCGCATACATCTCGATAAGCTTGAGAATCATACTGTGTCTTTTCTTTTTCATGACATTTTTATCTCCTTTTACAGCCGCCTTTGTTCAAGCTTGCTGTTAAGTATTTCAAGAAACGTTTCGTTCTTTATTCTGATAAATTCACCGAACATTTCCGCCTTTTTAATCCTGACGGAACAATTCTTTTCAATCGGTATGGCGTCCTCGCCGTCACACGAAAGCCCGATTTCAATGTCGCCCTTTCCGCGGAGAACAAATTCCGAATCGGGTTTAAAAATCAGCGCACGGGAGAAAAGCGAATGGGTGCAAATCGGAGTAAGCAATATGCTTTCGATCTGCGGATCCACAACAGGTCCGCCTGCCGAAAGATTGTATGCCGTTGAACCTGTCGGGGTTGAAAAAATAATTCCGTCCGCCGTATATTTGTTCAAAAACTTTCCGTTATGCTCAACCACGAAGTCGTCCATCTTTATCTGAAAGCCCCTTGCAATGACTGCATCGTTAACGCAATAGTGAACGCCGATAACCTCATTTTTGGGTGAAAGAATTTCCGCTCTGAGCATCATACGGCGGTCAAGCTCATACTTTCCGCTTTTAAGGTTGGACAGCATATCCAGCTCGCCGGGTTCCAGTCCTGCCATAAAAGCAATCCGTCCTGCGTTAATTCCGAGCGTCGGCTTACCGAACTTTGCGGCATGAATTATCGTTCCGTCGCCGCCGACCGCTATCACGATATCGCAGGAATCTATCATTTCATCAACTGTAATGAACTCCGCCTTTGTGTTTTTAAACTCTTCAATATAATCGCGCTTTATGCAATAATTCATACCGTGCTTTTCAAGCTCGGCGCAAACGTCAAGTGCCACCTGCAAAGCATTTTTCCTTGTTAAATTGGGAAGTAATGCAATTTTCATAGCCTTTCCCTGCCTTATTTATCAAGCTCGCCGTGCGAGAGCTTCACAAGCTCCTCCGGCGTTATTTCGCACAGCTTCCGAGGCTCTTCGCTCTTCTGAATGTGCATGAGATATTCAATGTTGCCCTCAGGACCCTTGATCGGTGAAAAATCGAGATTTTTAACATCAAAGCCGTTTTCAAGAGCAAAGCCTACAATATTCTCAACGACCTCAATATGAACCTGCGGATCGCGGACAACGCCTTTCTTGCCTATCTTTTCTCTGCCTGCTTCAAACTGCGGCTTAATAAGGCAAACCGCCTGTCCCTCATTTTTGAGAAGCTCACGCAGAACGGGGAGAATTATTTTCAAAGAGATAAAGGAAACATCCACGCTCGCGAAATCAATGTCCTCAGGGATCTGCTCATGCGTAACATATCTGAAATTCGTGCGCTCCATGTTGACAACACGCTCGTCCGTTCTCAGCTTCCATGCAAGCTGACCGTATCCGACGTCAATTGAATAAACCTTGCTCGCGCCGTGAGTCAGCATACAGTCTGTAAAGCCGCCCGTTGACGCGCCTATGTCCATACATATGCAGCCGCCGAGATCCATATCAAATTTTTCCGCCGCCTTTTGCAGCTTAAGTCCTCCCCTGCTTACAAAGGGGTTACGGCTTCCTCTGACCTCAATTTCATCATCGGGCTTTACCGAAGCTCCGGCTTTCAGCTCCTTTTGACCGTTCAGATAAACCTGTCCCGCCATAATAAGTGCCTTTGCCTTTTCCCTTGATTCGGCAAGTCCGCGCTGAGTAAGAGCAATGTCAAGTCTGATTTTTTTCGACAATATTCTACACCTCTGCCGTCTTTTCGACGATTTTATTTACCATGCTTTCACTGTCAAAGCCATACTGCTTAATAAGCTCAGGCACCTTTGCCTGCTTGACAAAGCAATCCTCAATTGCAGTTATATCGTAGCTGCCTTTATATCCGCGCTGAAGAAGCTCCGCGGCAAATTTTTCGCCGATTCCGCCGCTTCTGACGCCCTCTTCGTAAAAGAAAATGTGCTTTGCGCCCATTACCTCTTCGAGAGCTTCGGGATCAATCGGCTTAATTCTGTTGAGCTTCAAAACCTTTGCCTTTATATTATGATGCAGCAGCGCCTTAACAGCCTTTGCCGCTTCAAAGAACAGCCTGCCGTAGGTTACGATAACCGTATCGGCGAATGCGTGTCCGTAAAGGTCGTACGTGCCGAATGACGGCGTATAATCCTCCGGAATTTCAGGCTCGCCGCCCCTCGGATAACGGACTGCCACAACATCGCTGTCCCTGTAAAATGCGTTGCCGAAATCAATCTTCATCTCGTCATATGTTGCCGGAGAATAGACCGTTACCTTCGGAATGCTCTGCAAAAACGCAACATCATAAAGTCCGTTGTGCGTTTCCCCGTCATCGCCGACAAAGCCGGCACGGTCGATCGCAAGCACAAGCTTTTGATCCTGCAGCGCTCCGTCATGAATTATTTCATCGTAACAGCGCTGCAAAAACGTTGAATACACTGCAAAAACAGGCAGCATACCGCCCTTTGCAAGTCCCGACGCAAACGTAACGGCGTGTTCTTCGGCAATGCCGACATCAAAAAATCTTTCCGAATATTTGTCGCTGAACTCGGTCAATCCTGTTCCGAGCGACATTGCGGCGGTGATAAGCGTAATGCGCTTGTCCTCATGCGCCATCTTGCACATCAATTTTCCGAATTCGTTGCAGAAAGTGTCCCCCGATGTGTGAGGCTCACCCGTGTTTATATCAAAATCCGAAATACCGTGGAAGTGACTTGGATCTTTTTCGGCATAGTTATAGCCCTTGCCCTTGACCGTATTAACATGGAGCAGAACCGGCGCACCAAGACTTTTCGCCGTTTCCAAAGCCTCGCACATCATGCCGATATCATGACCGTCAATCGGTCCCATATAGCGGAATCCCATTTTTTCAAAGATCGTGCTTTCGTAAATAAGATTTTTGACCGCCGTTTTGAAGTTGAACAGTCCGCTCGCCATGCTGTGACCGATGAGCGGAATTCTGTCAAGGAAGCGCTCAAGCTTTGCTTTCATGCGTACATAGCGTTTTTTCGAACGGATTTTTGTAAGATACTTCGCAACAGAACCGACGTTCTTTGAAATTGACATTTCGTTGTCATTGAGAATAACAATGAGATTTGTCTTTGACCTGCCGGCATTATTGAGCGCCTCATAGACAAGACCGCCCGTAAATGAACCGTCACCGATAACGGCGACCGTATAATTATTGTTTTTCTTAATTTTATTCGCTTCCGCTATGCCGAATGCCGAGGAAACCGAGGTTCCGCTGTGTCCGCTGTAGAACGTGTCATGCTCGCTCTCGTTCGGGTGGCAAAAGCCTGAAATACCGTCTTTCTGACGGATTGTGTCAAAAACATCATAGCGACCCGTCAGAAGCTTGTGCGTATATGCCTGATGACCGACGTCCCAAACGATTCTGTCATTCGGCGAATCAAATATCAGGTGTATCGCTATCGTCAGCTCCACTGCGCCGAGATTGGACGCAAGATGGCCGCCGTTCTTTGAAACGGTGTCGATCAAAACATCTCTTATCTCCTGTGCAAGCTCCGGGTATTCCGAGCTGTCAAGCTTTTTAAGATCCGACGGCGAATGTATTTTGTTGAGATATTTAATTTCCTTATCCAATACTCTTCACATCCGATTAAACAGGTAATTAGTTCTTTCTCTTTTCCATCTTGTCGGCGAAATCAACAAGGAAGTCGGCATCGCCGTCAAACCCTTTCAGCGCGTTCTTCGCCTTTTCGGTAAGCTCGGAAACGATCTCTTTTGAGCGTTCGATTCCGAGGAGTGAAACATAAGTGCATTTTTCGTTTTCATCATCGCTGCCTATCGGCTTGCCGAGCGTTTTCTCGTCACTCGTAACGTCGAGAATATCGTCAACGATCTGGAACGAAATTCCGATACATCTTGCATATTCCTCAGCGGCGGGTATCATATCCTTTCTTCCGGCGGCAATACAGCCCATAACACAAGCCGCGCGGATAAGCTCGCCTGTTTTGAGGGCGTCTGTTTTTTCGATATCCTCAATGCCGACCTTTTTTCCCTCGTTTTGGAGATCCATAACCTGACCTCCGACCATTCCTGCCCAGCCTGCCGCCTTCGAAAGAACGGCAACCGAGTCAATTATTCTGTCGGCAGGGAGATTTGCTTTGACTGCCGTTTCAAATGCAAGAGTCAGAAGAGCATCGCCTGCAAGAAGCGCATATTCATATCCGAATGCAATATGGCAAGACGGCTTTCCGCGGCGGAAATCATCGTTATCCATACACGGCAGATCGTCATGAATCAGCGAATAGGTATGTATCATCTCAAGCGCACAGGCAAGCGGCAACGCACTCTCGGCATCTCCGCCGCAAGCCTCACAGAACGAGAGAACAAGTTCGGGTCTGATCCGCTTGCCGCCGTTTTCAACGCTGTAACGCATCGCGCGGCTGACTATGTCCTCGCTTTCGGGCATATAGCCCTCCAGCGCCTTGTTTATCATTTCAATGTGACTCATATAATCATTCCTTTGGGATCAATTTACGTTTTTTTTTAAACTGTTTAATCAGGCAAATAATTGCAATGATAATCAGCACAATTATTTCCAAGCACTCTGCAATCAATTTTATCTCATAATTTGTGCTGTTGTCATAAATAATGCTTACTCCGCTTTCATCAGTTTTTTCCAATACTGAGTAAGAAGTTGCAAATATATTTAACAACTTTGATTTGTTTTTCATCGTATATCGGGTATTATTCTTTATGCGTTCCGCCGAAAAGATTTCATCGTTCCAATACGAACTGTTTTCGGCTGTATCTTTTATTTCCTCGCACAGCAAAACTTCACCGTTATTGTTAAGTGTAATCAACGAATTTTCTCTGACCAAATAAATAACTAAAAAATCATTTTTCCAACCTACGCCAAAGCTTCCGTCTGATTTAAAAGTATATCCATATATGAAACTACCTTTTTCGTCATACACAGAAATATTTTTTTGCGACAGCGACTTACTTCCTATAGCAATATATCCGTTATCGCTTACATCAAAGCATAACAATGCACTGTTTTTCGGCTCTTTATCGGTTCGTTCTATTCTGAGATTAGAAATAATGTTTTTCTGTTCATCTGAACTCATTTTTTCTGTTGAAAATCCCGATTCCAAATTTGAGGCGTAACAAACCTGCACAGTAAAAAGAACAATAATAGCTGCCAAAAAAATTGAGCAAAAATTTTTCATTTTCATTCTCCGTTTATCACTCTTGCTTCCATTCATGAGAGCCGAATAGTTCCGGCTAATTTTTCTTGCCGCCCCTTTAGGGGAGGTGGTGCGACGAAGGAGCAACGGAGGGGTTAAAACAAATTTCATCAAACTCTTT
>DNGF01000069.1:7285-7438 GCA_003486665.1 Oscillospiraceae bacterium | reverse complement strand
GCTTCATGGAAACGGGCATTGCGTCCTCATCGCCAACGCTCGGATAATGAAGCCATTCGGGGCCAGGATTATCAAGGAGCGCCTGGTTGTGATCCTTGCTGTAAAATCCGACTTCGCAGCCTACCGTTGCCATCGCGTACTCGCCCTTCCAAA
>DNGF01000069.1:5732-7259 GCA_003486665.1 Oscillospiraceae bacterium | reverse complement strand
CCAAAGCTCGATAAGCCAATCTCTGTCGTCATAGGTAAAGTAGCACCTGATCGTCTGGAGGTAGAAGTTTACCCACTGTGCGCCCTTATCGTAAAGCTTGTTGAAGCCGAATTTTCTCTGAGCTGCAAGTCTGTTGTAAACCTGGCTCGGAGTTGCCGTAGTAGCTTCCGTTGTCGGCTTTTTGGTTGTTGTTTTCTTTGTGGTAGTTGTCCTGTTTGTTTTAGTGTTCGGCGTAGTGTTGCTCGGCGTAACGTTGCTTGCCGTATACTTGTTGCCGGACTGATTCGGGTTGTAAACCACAGAATGGCCCTTATTGTCAACGATAAAAGACTGACCGTCATCTTCGACAACGATCTGAGTCGGTCCCTCAAGAATCGTATCATCCTGATTGATCTGAATTTCATCGGAACCGCCCGCAGCCTTTTTCTGTGTGATTTTCTTTACGGAACCGCAGCCGGTCAGGACAATGCTGAACACTATAATGAATGAACAAAGTAAAGCTATGTAACGGGTTTTTGAGTTTTCCTTTTTCATCTTAAACAATCTCCATAATATTTTTTCTCATTGTATCATAAAACATTTGAAAATACAATACCCAAAATTTTACATCTGTCAATTCCGCTTAATTTCCTTTTTCATTTAATCTTCTTGACGGGAGAATACAAGTTGTGATAAAATGATTGAAATATCAACATTTTCCAAGGGGGATGTATAATGCAAGATTTTAAAGAAAGCGGATTTATGTACGGGCTTGCGGCAATGGTCATCGTATTTGTCATTGCCCAATCCCTGTTTTTCCTTATTCGCGCATGGAAGCACGGCAAAGAGGTCGGACTCACCTCTTCCGACATGAAAAAGGCGGTTACATCAAGCGCACTTTTCACTATCGCTCCCGCCATTGCGATTTTCGCAACGGTCGTTACACTGGCAAGCACGCTCGGAATCGTTCTTCCGTGGATCAGACTCTCGGTTGTCGGCAATCTTCAGTATGAGGTTACGGCTGCCCAGGCGGCTCTTGAATCTTTTCAGGACGGTACAAGCATTGCCGTTTTCGGTCAGAACATAACCGACCCGAAGATTTTCGCCGCTGTTTCATGGGTTATGACGATCGGCGTTATTCTTTCGCTTATACTTATTCCGATTTTCCTCAAGAAGATTCAGAGTAAAGTCGGCAAGGTTACGAACAACACAAGCGGCGACAACAAATTCGGCGATATCATCTCTGCCGCAACATTTATCGGTCTTATTTCCGCATTTATCGGCAATGCACTTGCAGGCAAGGCTTCGACAATCAAGGAAAACGGCAAGCTTACGCCTGTCGGAGTCGGCGCGGGTGTTATGTCCGTTGCGGTTCTTGTTACGTCCGTTATCGTTGTTGTTGTTCTTCAGGCTCTCTGTAAGAAATTCAAGTGGGATAAATTTGAGCCGTTCGTTATGCCGCTCGGTATGTTCGCCGGTATGGGCATGGCTGTACTTCTTCATTATGTTCTTCCCACCGAAATATCAACATTTGAATGGAGGCCGATT
>DNGF01000069.1:231-5716 GCA_003486665.1 Oscillospiraceae bacterium | reverse complement strand
CGTATGAGTAAGAAAAAACGCAGTTATATGGACTCCACATATACGTGGGGAAATATTTTCATGGTAACGGCAATCTGCGTTCTGGTTGCTGTTCCTGTCGCAATATGTGTAAAATTTGACGCATGGCCGACATTCAATCAGGTATTTAAAGGACTCTTAAAGGTTATTCCTATTTTCTGGACGTCGGCAATTCTTGAAATCGTTGTTTACGCTCCGATGCTCGGCACGGGCGCAACGTATCTTTCGTTTGTTACGGGCAACATCACAAACCTTAAGCTCCCCTGCGTTCTCAATTCGCGTGAGCTTGCAAAAACAAAGCCCGGTACGGAAGCGGACGAGGTTATTTCAACAATCGCAACGGCAACATCATCTATTGTTACGACAATAATTCTCGCTGTCGGCGTTCTTGCGCTTACGCCTGTTCTTCCTGCTCTTACGGGTGAGGATTCAGCTCTCAAGCCTGCGTTTGATCAGGTTCTTCCTGCGCTTTTCGGTGCGCTCGGAGCAGGATATCTCGCAAAGCACTGGAGAATTTCGTTTGTTCCCGTCATTGCGGCAGTTATTGTGCTTATGTTCAACGGCAGCCTCGGCACGGGTACTCTTATTCCGATTTGCGTTGTTGTTTCAATTCTCGCAGCTTATCTTATGTATATCAGCGGATTCCTTACAGGCGGCGTTAAGCCAGAAAATCCATTAAAAAGGAAGAAATAAAAAATGAAGCCGACGACAAAAAGAAATTACGAAAATATTCTTTTGGTTCTCTTCGTTTACGCGTTGCTGTTTATTGTTTTTCTTTTCAATTTCTTTGATACCGATGATTATTCGATGCAGACCTCATATGCCGCTCTGCCGATCGCAAACGGGCTCGACTTTTCGATTCACTACGGCAACGGAAGATTTATCGGAAATCTCGCGCTCTACTATTTCAATTATTATCCGGTAACAAGAATGTTTTTGAAGCCGCTTGTTTTAACCGTATTGATCGGCTGCATGATTTACGTCTTCAATATCGACAAGCTGTGGCAGAAAATCACGGCGGCTCTGCTGATAATAATGCCGTCATCGGGATTTTACGCGAAATGCTACTCTTCGAATCCCTGCATTATGAATTATGTCGCGCCGCTTGCAAATGTTTTTGTTTGCTTTGCGTTGATGAAAAGAATAGAAAATAAGAAATCCAAAATCAATTTTCTGCTGTATGCCGTTCTTTTTGCCGCATCAGTCTGTATGCAGTTTTACAGCGAAAACGCAACAATTATTTTTCTGACAACAGCGGTTTTCCTTATCGCTTACAGATACATCACCGAGAAAAAATTTGCCGCAAATCAAATTATATTTCTTCTCGGAGGAATTGTCGGCGCGGCGCTGATGTTCACCGTTCCGAAGCACATCAGCTACAGCGTTATAGGCGAAAGCGTCATGGCAAATTATCGGCATATAATTATCAGCATCCCGTATGCGATAGGTGTCGTTGCAAAGTTTGCCGAGTATTTCAGCACGGCTGCCGTCTGGATCGTTATTTTCGGTGCCGTTCTGATATACATTGTTATAAAGGAATCGCCCGACGATAAATTCAAGCCCTGGCATATTGTTTTTGCAGCGGCATATCCGGCAGTTTGTGTTCTTTATAAATTCACCCAGACGGGGGAAGCAAAGGTAATTTCGAGCGTCAAGCTTTTTCTTACGGCATTGATGTTCCTCTTCCTGCTGAATGCTCTTATAATTATCCTCAGATTTGTCAAGGATTTGAAGACAAAATCATATTCGGTTTTTGCGGTCTTTGCCCTTGCAATGTCTGTCGGAATGTTTATGATTCTCAACCAGCACGGTTACAGAACGTTCTACCTTTCCTTAATAATATTCGCTTCGCTTACGCTTTATCTCGCGAAATATGCCGTAACCGAATACAGCATTCGGCTTGAAAGCAAAGCCCTGCGTATATTCAACATTACCGCCGTTTCGGTTCTGCTTTGCTTTGCAGTTTTGCTTCCGCTTCAGACAATTCAAAACTATGATGTTTTCGCGATGAGGCAGGAATATGTTGAAGAAAAAATTTCTCAGGGAGAGAAGCTCGTTTATGTTCCCAAGGTTCCGAACAAGAGCCTTGTAAGAGATGAATTTTTGGATTTTTATAAGGATTATTTCACCGCCGAGCATCAGGACGTTGAAATTAAATTCATTGATCTTGAGGACTGGGAAAAGTTTGAGGAATATCAGTCGATGATGGATAATCCGCTGACCTCTGTAACCTATGCGGTGAGCCATCTCGGATTCAGCAATTGATTTTCCGAAAGAAATAATAAAAAACACTTGATATTTACATCACAATGTGGTATTATATGTATGTAAGTTTATTAAGGTATTGACAAAGGAGTGGGGCAACCCGCTCCTTTGTATTGTAAAGGAGGCGTTACAATGGCTTCAAAGGGAAAAGGCGGTATTACCGTCAACACCGTATGGGACATCGCTCAGCCGATTGCCGAGGGCCTTGGTCTGGAGCTTTGGGACGTGCGCTTTGAGAAAGAGGGCGCAGACTGGTTCCTCAGAGTTTTCATTGATAAGGACGGCGGAGTTTCAATCGACGATTGTGTTGACATGAGCCACGCTCTCGATAAGCCGCTTGACGATGCTGATCCGATCGAGCAGAGCTACTGCCTTGAGGTTTGCTCTCCCGGACTGGAACGCAGTCTTAAAAGGGACAGCCATTTTGAGAAAAGCATCGGCAAGCCGATTCAGGTCAAGCTGATTCGTCCGATTGAGGGCGGCAGAGAATTCAAAGGCACTCTCGAAAGCTACGACAACGGAAATTTTGAGCTTCTCACCAAGGGCGGAGATAAGCTCGTTATTAATAAAAAAGAAACATCTTATGTTAAACTTGAAAATTTCGGAGGAGAAGAACAATGGTAAACAAAGAGCTGTTTATGGCACTTGATATGCTTGAAAAAGAAAAAGGAATACCTATGAACGTCCTGTGCGAGGGTATTCAGAAAGCGCTTGTTACGGCAGTCAAGCATGATTACAACAACAAGGACATCGTTTTCTGCGAGCTTGACCCGGAGAAAAAGACAATGCGCGTTTTCGTCAGGAAGAACGTCGTTTCCGAGATAGTTGATCCCGACGAGGACATAACCGTAGAGCAGGCGCAGAAGTATAAGCCGACAGCCATGGTCGGCGACATCATTGAAATTGAGCTTGAAACCAAGGAGATAAGCAGAATCACTGCCGACAAGGGCAAGCACGTTATCAAGCAGGGTATCCGCGAAGCTGAGCAAGGAAAGCTCTGCGAAGAGTTCCAGGCTCACAAATTTGAAATTGTTACCGCCAAGGTTTCAAGAGTTGATCCCGAAACAAAGGATGCAATAATTGAAATCGGCAAGGCTCATGAGCCGCTGTTCAGAAGCGAGCAGATTCCGAACGAAACACTTCTTCCCGGTATGCTTATAAAAGTATATATCGCCGGCGTTACAGAAGGAAAGGACGGCAAAAAGGGTCCGCGAGTTACGATCTCAAGAACACATCCGGATCTTGTCAAGAGATTGTTCGAGGCGGAGGTACCCGAAATATATGACGGAACCGTTACGATCAAGACGGTTGCCCGTGAAGCAGGCTCCAGAACAAAGATTGCCGTTTACTCGGCAGACGAGAACGTTGACGCAGTCGGCGCCTGCATAGGTCCGCGCGGCGCCCGTGTAGGCAAGATCGTCGATATGCTTTACGGCGAGAAGATCGACATTGTTAAATACAGCGACGATCCGAAAGAATTCATCGCCGCTTCGCTTGCCCCGGCTGACGTTATTTCCGTCACAATAGATGAGAATGCGGAAAAATCATGCAAGGTCATCGTTCCCGACCTCCAGCTTTCACTTGCGATCGGCAACAAGGGACAGAATGCAAGACTTGCCGCAAAGCTTACCGGCTGGAAGATCGACATTAAGCCGGAAAGCGAAAAGACCGACCCTTCGGTGGAGCTTTAATATAAAGGAGGTGCAGGAATGCAGCAGAAAAAAATCCCTCTTCGCAAATGTACGGGCTGCGGCGAAATGAAGCCGAAGAAAGAGCTTGTCCGTATTGTTAAGACGCCGGAGGACGAGATCATCCTTGACCTCACCGGCAAGAAGAACGGCAGAGGCGCATATATTTGCCGCGATGCCGAATGTCTTAAAAAGGCAAGAAAATCAAAGAGAATCGAAAAATCATTCCTGTGCCAAATTCCAGACGAGGTCTACGATAAAATGGCAGAGGAGCTGGAAAACAATGAATGATTCGGCGCTCAATTTATTGGGACTTTGCAGACGTGCCGGCAGGCTGAGCCTCGGTCATGACGCAAGCAAGCAGGCGCTCAACAGCGGCAAGGCTAAGCTTTGCATTATTTGCAGCGATTCATCGGAACGACTCTCCGATGAAATCTCAGGAATTGCAGAGTCACACAACGTACCGGTTTATGACGTAAAATACACTATGTTTGATATTAAGCAGGCGCTGAGTTTTAAGGCGGCGGTTTTCACCGTCGATGATGAAGGCTTCGCAAAGTCATTGATCGCAAAACTTAAAGAAAATCAATCCGGGGAGGAACGCAGTTTATGATAAATAAATATCGTGTCCATGAAGTAGCAAAGGATTTTGATTGCCCCAGCAAAGAAATTCTTGATATAGTCACCAAGCATTTTGAGGGACAGAAAAAATCCATGACGGCTCTTGAAGAAGCAGAGCTTGACGTTATTTTTGAAATTGTAACGCAGGAAAACAGCGTTGAAAGCTTTGACGCTTACTTTGCAACGGCAAACGAGCCGAAAAAAGAAGAGAAGAAAGAGGAAAAGGCTGAGAAAGCGGAAGATTCGAAGAAAAAGGACTCAAAGTCCGACAGCTCCGCAAAGGACGAGAAAAAAGCCCCCGTTAAAACCAACGATCAGCCTAAGAAGAAGCAGAAGGATCCCAATGCCGTTCCGCAGAGCAGAACAAAGGGTGAATTCAGAACAATTGATACAAGAGCAAGCAACGTTGATCTTGACAAGTACAACGAAAAATACGAAAACATTTCTCCCGTCAGTCAGGACAGGAGAAGTGACAGAACAGTAAACAAGATGAAGCTGAAGCAGAAGTCCCAGCAGCGTAAGCCTCAGGGCAGTATGCGCTCACGCCGTGAAAACGACGAGAAGATGAAAAGACTTGAAGCTATGAAAGCTAAGAAGCCGCAGCTTCGTATTCAGGTTCCCGAAGAGATCACGGTCGGCGAGCTTGCCGCACTTCTTCATATGACGGCGGCAGAGGTTATTAAGAAGCTCTTTACTCTCGGTCAGATGGCAACTGTCAACGAGGTTATCGACTACGATACGGCGGAAATCGTTGCAACCGAGCTTGGCGCAAAGTGTGAAAAAGCCGTTGTTGTTACCATTGAAGACAGAATTATCGACGACAGTGAGGACGACGACAAGGATCTTGTAGCTCGCGACCCCGTTGTTTGCGTAATGGGTCACGTTGACCACGG
>DNGF01000069.1:0-131 GCA_003486665.1 Oscillospiraceae bacterium | reverse complement strand
ACTCAGCACATCGGTGCTTACAGAGTTGACCTCAACGGTCAGAAAATCACATTCCTTGACACTCCGGGTCACGCGGCGTTTACATCAATGCGTGCAAGAGGCGCACAGGCAACTGATATAGCGGTTCTTGT
>DNGF01000118.1:4711-5366 GCA_003486665.1 Oscillospiraceae bacterium | reverse complement strand
GGTTATTAAGGCTGTCAGCCTGACTGACAGCTTCAGCGACAATGAGCTTTTTACACTCTGTGCCGCCGCCGAACAGTATTCCGAACATCCTCTCGGCAAGGCGATAACCCGCTGCTGTAAGCAGAAAATCAGCGATAAGCTTCCGCAATCCGACAGCTTCAAAATGGTTCCCGGTCAGGGCGTTTCTGCGACTGTTGAAAACAAATCGGTTTTCGCAGGAAATATTAAACTGCTTGAAAGTAATGGCATTTCCATTTCTTCGCAGGTCGGCAAAGAGGTTGAAGCATATCTTGACAAGGGCTGTACGGTTATTTATGCGGCAGTCGATAACAGCTTTGCAGGCTACATAGTTCTTTCGGATACGGTGCGAAAAGAGAGTGCAAAGATGATTGACAGTCTTTCTTCGCTCGGCGTTCAGCCTGTTCTTCTCACGGGTGACAACAAAAATGCCGCCTCCGCTATTGCAGGGCAGCTTCATATCAGCGATGTCAGGGCGAATTGCCTGCCTGAGGATAAGCTGAATTATATACGTAAATATCAGAACGGAGGTCATTCCGTTTGCATGATCGGTGACGGCATAAACGATGCGCCTGCCCTCAAGGCGGCTGATGTTGGCATAGCCATGGGCGGCGTCGGCAGTGACATTGCCGTTGAT
>DNGF01000118.1:0-4672 GCA_003486665.1 Oscillospiraceae bacterium | reverse complement strand
CGTAAAGGAGCTTCCGCACCTCGTTGCACTGTCAAAACGAATGATGACAACGATCAAGCTGAACATGACATTTTCAATGGTTCTCAATTTTGTTGCTATCATTCTTGCGATAATCGGAACACTTGATCCCGTCATCGGCGCACTTGTTCACAATGCAGGCTCGGTGCTTGTAATTACAAACTCGGCATTATTATTGAAATGGAGGAAAAAGTAATGGTTGTAAGTATTATAGGTATGGTAATCGGAATTTTGGTTGCGATCGTGGGAATTTACTATCTCGTCAAGGAAAAGGACGATAAGGAGTCGAAAAAAATTTACGGAATTATCAGCGGCGTAGGTGCGGCGGTTTTCGTCGGAATGTTAATCAAACTAATACTTACACTGTCGCAGGGTTAAGCATTGCGGCAATCGAGATAATCAAGGAACCGTTTCACGGCGAGTGAGGCGGTTTGTCNNATTTATTTTTCATCGCAATCCCGATATTTCGATATGTCGGAATATCCAATTCCCTTACAGCTATATTGTATGGGTTGCGCCTGAGAATAAGCTTCGGCAGAATACTGACTCCAAGTCCGCTCTCAACCATCGACATTATCGCATAATCGTCCCACGTTGTAAATTTTATATTCGGCTTCAAGCCGCAGCGATCGAAAATCTCGGAAAATTCATTGTTTTTACCCTTTCTGAGCATCATAAACGGATCATTGCACAATGCGGCTATTGAAATTTTTTCGCATTCTGCCAGCGGATGATTTTCGGGAACGACCGCCATCATCCTGTCCTGCTCAAGAAATATCGTTTCAAAATCGGGGTAAGTAGGCAGCCGCAAAAATCCGCAGTCCACCCTGCCCTCGGCAATCCAAGCTTCAATTTCTGTGTAGTCGCCGAGCAGAAGCTCATAGTCAATATTCGGATAGTCGTTTTGAAATTCTTTTATGATATTCGGCAGCCAATGTGTTGCAACGCTTGAAAAAACACCGATCCTTATAATTCCCGACTGCAAACCGTTGAGATCATCAACCTGCATCTGCAATTTGTCATAGCTTTTGCAAAGCTCCTGAGCAAAGGGCAAAATCTTCAGTCCGTCAGAGGTCAATCGCAGACCGCCCCGACTGCGCTCAAGCAGGCTTATTCCCCATTCCTTTTCGATGTCATTTATCATTCGGCTGATTCCCGACTGAGAATAGTTGAGAATTTCCGCCGCTTTTGTGAAGCTTCCGCACTCAACTGTCTTAATGAGAGCCATGTATTTTAAAATATTAGCGTCCATTTTGCACCTCTTGCATTTGATTTTGTAATATATAATATGATAAACATTCGCTTTTCAAATGCTTTGTTCAATGATATACTTTATTTTGAAATAAGTCAAGAGAGGAAGAACAAAATGTTTTATGTAAGCGATATCAAAACCACCGCCCCGACGGAATTCAAAACCGAGCTTCAGGAAAAGGTTTATAAAGCGCTCAACAGCCTTGAAATACCGTACGAAAGGGTTGACACGGACGAAGCGATAACCATGGAGGACTGCGTGCTTATTGACGAAAAGCTTAAAATGAAAATGGTAAAAACGCTTTTTCTCTGCAACCGTCAGCAGACCTTGTTTTATCTTTTCATCACCGTCGGCGACAAGCCGTTCCGCTCGAAGGATTTCAGCACCGCTCTCGGCATTCCAAGGGTTTCCTTTGCACCTGCAGAGCTGATGGATAAAATGCTCGGCACAAAAATCGGTGCGGCGACTGTTTTCAGTGCGCTTCTCCCCTCTGCCGAGGACGTGCAGATCATCTTTGACCGTGACGTTCTCAAAGAAGAGTTCTACGGCTGCAGCGACGGCACAACCACAGGTTATATGAAGATTAAAACGAACGACATTATACATAAGGTTCTTCACTTTGCAAAGAGGAGCTACAATGTTATTGAGGTGTAAAAAATGAGTCTTTATCAGAACAGAATTGTTGTAAAGGTCGGCACATCGACGCTGACAAACGACCTCGGCAAAAGTGACCTGCGCTCCTTTGACAGGCTCGCCTGCGTGCTTGCCGACATTCAGAACATGGGATATGAAGTCATTCTTGTTTCATCGGGCGCAATTGCCGTCGGCTCGCACAAGCTGAAAATGGCAAGCCGTCCCACAAGCATGAAAATGAAGCAGGCAGCCGCGGCAGTCGGACAATGCCGTATAATGTTTCTCTACGATAAATTTTTCGGCGACTACGACAAAACGACAGCGCAAATTTTACTGAATGCCGAGGATATTGAGCAGGAGGAGAAAAAGGAAAATCTCACCAACACCTTTGACGCACTGCTTGAAATGGGCGTTATTCCGATCGTCAACGAAAACGATTCGGTCAGCTATACCGAAATCGAATCAACGGAGCGGCTTTTCGGCGACAACGATATGCTCTCGGCAGTCGTTGCCGTGCTTTGCAAGGCGAAACGGCTGATCATTCTCTCCGATATTGACGGACTTTACGAAAGCGATCCCCGTCTTCACCCTGAGGCAAAACTGATTAATAAAATCGAACATATTGACGAAAGCGTGTATGCTCTCGCCGGCGGTGCAGGCTCACGCAGAGGAACGGGCGGAATGAGAACAAAGCTGCAAGCGGCAAAGCTTGCGACCTCCAACGGAACGGACACTATAATAACAAACGGCAAGCGTCCCGAAGCGATATATGATATTATAAACGAGAAGGCAGTCGGTACACTTTTCGCAGGCAGGAAATAACAAAAGGCTATAAATCACATTTTGAAGCGTGATTTATAGCCTTGTTTTAATATTTAGCTTATGAGATTATATCTCAGGGATAACAACCTCAACCTCTTTGCCAAGCTCTGCCGACTTAACGATATGGTCGATGATAGCCTGGTTGTAGAGAATCTGGCTTGACGGAATCGGAGCCGGATCGCCGTTTGCAATAGCGTCAAGGAACGAACGGCACTTCTTATAGAAGAGTCCCTTGCCCTTGTTTTCAAGCAGAGGAACAACCGTCTGAACCTGCTCGCCTGCAACATCATGATAAATCGTCATCGGGCCTGACATCTCGCCGTTCCAGCAGTCTGTTGACGGAATTCTGAGAGCGCCCTCTGTACCGAAGATGATCGTATCGCCCGGAGTGTCGGGGTGCATAGCCCATGCAATACGGAAGTCAAGAATAATGCCGCCGTCAAGACGAACAAATGCTGCTGCGAAATCCTCAACGTTAAATCTTGCCGCATCTGTCGGGTTGTTGTACTTCGGATTTGTGCCGAAGAAGTTGGATGTATAACCTGTAACCGTGAGCGGCTTCGGATAACCGATAGCATTGAGAACAACGTCAAGAGAATAGCAGCCGATATCGCCCATTGCGCCGATACCTGCGGTCTTCTTCTCAATAAATGTGCTGTTCGGAATACCGCGGCGGCGTCCGCCGCCTGTCTGTATGTAGTAGATCTTGCCAAGCTCGCCCGACTGAACGATCTTCTTGACCATCTTCATATTCTCATCGTTACGGGGCTGGAAGCCGATTGAAAGAAGCTTTCCGCTCTCTTTCTCAGCCTTGCAGATCTCAACTGCTTCCTCTGTTGTAACGCACATCGGCTTCTCAAGAAGAACATTAACGCCGTGCTTGAGCGAATAGATAGTACACTCGGCATGAGTCATGTTGTATGTGCAAACGCTTACGGCATCAAGCTCAGGCTCATTGTCGATAAGCTCCTCGTGGTTTTTATAGAAGTGTACGTTGTCAAGGCGTCCGTCCTTGTTGTACCTTGCGGCAAACTTCTCAGCCTTGCCGGGAATGAGGTCAGCCATAGCAACGATGTCAACATCGTCCATGTCAAGATAGCTCTCGATATGTGCCTCTGCGATCCAGCCTGTGCCGATAATGCCCACCTTGAATCTTCTGCCCGTTGAAACCTTTTCCTCTTCAACGGCCTGGGTAAATTGGTTCAATACTGCGTCAGACATGATAAATCTCCTTTATTTGTTAATTTCTTTAATATAATCAATGCTCATTTTTGCACACTCAAGCGGAGTCTTGTTAAGCGCGGGCTGATCCTGCTCAACAACAACCCATGACGTGCCGGCTTTCTTGCAGGCTTCAAGAATTTCGGGGAAATTCTGAACACCGTAGCCGCAGGGACGGAATCCGAATGCTTCCTCTTCCTCGGCGTCCTGCGCTCCGTCGTCAATGCCGATAAGCTGATAAAGCTTTGCAGGCTTGCCCTTGCCGCTCATGTGGAAATCCTTGAGATGAACAACAGGCGCTCTGCCCGAATATTTTTCAACATACTTTGCCGGATCTTCTCCGCCGACATTGACCCAGCAGGTGTCAAGCTCGGTCTGAAGCTCATCGGGAGTAAGCGTTGAATAGAGAAGATCAAGACCGTAAACATCGCCGACCTTCTTGAACTCGAAGTCGTGGTTATGATAAAGGAATGTTATGCCGTACTTCTTTCCGATGGCGGCAAAACGTCTGATTCCCTCAACCGTGTCGTTGAAAAGCTCTGCGCCGGGGCGTCTTTCCTCAACGGCATACGGAATTGCAATATACTTACAGCCGATCTCGGCATAAGCGGCAATTGTCTTTTCTGGATCTGCGTCAAGCTCATCATACGGAACGTGAGCGGAAATCGGATCAACACCGACCTCGGCGCAAATCTTCTTAACCTCTTCTGCCGAATGGTCAAAAAG
>DNGF01000184.1 GCA_003486665.1 Oscillospiraceae bacterium | reverse complement strand
AATCAAGGTTACGTTCGAGCCGATTCCGTGCGAGGTCATTTTCAATAATGAAGAGATTGAGCTTCCGCACCCCAACACAATGGATCTTATCGCATACAAGGACGGCAGTGAGATTAAAAGAATCCGTGTTCTGAGCGTCGGCGGAGGTAAAATTGAAATTGTCGGCTATAAGAATGTTGACCCTCCGAAGGTTTATGATCTGGCAACCTTTTCTGAAATATCCGGGCATTGCAAGAAAAACCACATGAAGCTTTGGCAATATGTCGAAGAGGTAGAGGGAATCGAAATAAGAGATTACCTGCTGAAAATTTGGAATCAGATGAAGTCGAGCATTCATATAGGTCTTGATACGGAGGGCGTTCTTCCGGGCGGACTGAATGTAAAAAGGAAAGCCAAGCGCCTTTACTCCCATCAGCACATTGACGAGAGCGCTCAGACAAAGGAAAACCGCGAAGTGTCGGCATATGCTTTTGCTGTCAGCGAGCAGAATGCGGACGGCGAGGTTATTGTGACCGCACCTACCTGCGGCTCTGCCGGAGTAATGCCTGCCGTGCTTTATTATCAGCAGATGAAAAGGGGATACAGCGACCTTGAAATTGTCCGCGCCCTTGAAACGGGCGGAATAATCGGAAACTTGATTAAGACCAACGCTTCAATTTCAGGCAGTGAATGCGGCTGTCAGGCGGAAATCGGAACAGCGTGTGCAATGGCGTCGGCGGCGCTCGGTGAGCTGTTCTCGCTTGAAATCGACAAGATAGAATACGCGGCGGAAATTGCAATCGAACATCATCTCGGCTTGACCTGCGATCCCATATGCGGACTTGTTCAGATCCCTTGTATCGAGCGCAACGCGGTTGCGGCGATGAGGGCGATCAATGCAGTCAGCCTTGCAAGCTTTTTGAGTGATACAAGGAAAATATCGGTCGATGAGGTTATCGAGGTCATGAGAATGACCGGTAAGGATATTCCGGGCCGATACAGAGAAACCGCCGAGGGCGGACTTGCAACACTTACAATTAAGTGATTTGTCAGAATATCACGGTAAAGCTATTGCAAAAGTCTTTGCCGCATGATAAAATAAATATACCATATCAGCGACCGCCGAAAGGCGATTACAAGAGAGGAGAAGCATTATGGCATTAAGTGAGAAGTTTAAAATTGAAACAAAGATCCCTCACCTCTATCTCAGCGGTTATAAGGGACATTTTGTGGCAGGAAGAAGCCACTTGAATTATTATATAGACATCACCTCGCAGAAATCGTGTCTTTCCGAGGCAAAGGCTGTCGCAAAGGCGATTGCACCGAACTACAAGCTCCATACAGAGATTGACACAATTCTCTGTCTTGACGGTACAGAGGTCATCGGTACCTGCCTTGCAAGCGAGCTGACAAAAAACGATCTCGCAAGCATCAATGCGAACAGAGAGATAAATATTCTTGCACCGGAATATACGGCAAGTAACCAGCTCATGTTCCGTGATAACATCGTTCAGATGATCTCAGGCAAGCAGGTCCTTATCCTTGCCGCATCGGTTGTTACGGGCAGCACTGCACAGAATGCTTTTGAGGCAATCCGCTACTATTCGGGTACTCCTGTCGGCATCGCTTCGATCTTTGCAACGATGAAGGAGTGCGAGGGCTTCCAGGTTTCATCGGTTTTTGATCCGCATGATCTGCCGGATTATGAGAGTCACTCGGCAATGGAGTGTCCGCTTTGCAAGAAGGGAATTCGTATTGACGCGCTCATCAACAGCTTCGGTTGCTCGATGCTTTAATGAGCTTCGCATCTTGAAAAAAGTTAAAATGAAGTACGGCAGCGGCAGGAATGTCGCTGCTTTTTTTATACGCACTTTGTCAATCCTTGATATATTTTTTGCAAAAACAGGACATAAAAAAATCCCATTGATTCCGGATCATTCCGATATCAATGGGATTAAATTATAACTGATTTGATTAATCAAGCGTTATGAGATTGATACACTTAACGGGACAAGCCTCGGTGCATTTTCCGCAGCCTGTGCATTTGTTGTAATCAACCTTGGCACAGAAGTCCTTGACCTCAACTGCGCCGAATTCGCACGCCTTGACACACTTCATACAGCCGATACAGCCGTTTGAACATTCCTTGCGTGTGATTGCGCCCTTGTCGTGATTTACGCAAAGGTTTGCCGCCTTTGCCTCATGCAGAGGCATCATCTTGATGATGTGGTTCGGGCAGGTCTTAAGGCACTGCTTACAAGCCTTACACATTATGGGGTTGATTCTTGCAACGCCGTCGCAGATATGAATTGCGTCATACTGACACGCGCTCATGCAGTCACCGAGTCCGATACAGCCGTAGATGCACTCTTTCGGACCGCCGAAAAGCTGCTTTGCCATTTCGCATGAGCTGACGCCGTTGTATTCCATCTTGGTTTCAGCCTTGCCGCAGAAGCCCTGACACATGACGACCGCCGCCATGGGAGCAACCGAGCCTGCCGAAAGTCCCGTGACCTCTGCGATAGCCTTTGAAGCTTCATTTCCGCCGGGAGCGCAGAGAGCTGTATTCGTTGTAATGCCCTTTGAAAGAGCCGCCGCATAGCCGTCACAGCCCGAAAATCCGCAAGCGCCGCAGTTTGCACCCGGCAGACATTCGCGGATAGCTTCCGCCTTTTTATCAACGGGAACAGCCATGACGATGGAAGCGACCGCAAGTCCAAGACCTGCGATGAGTCCGATGACCGAAACGATCAGAATTGCTAAAACAATAGGATTCATATTCGCGCCTCCTTATGCAAAGATCTTGTCAACAACGCCTGCAAATCCCAAGAAAGAAAGGGAAACAAGCGAAGCGGCAACAAGTGTGATGGGCAGACCTTTAAGGAATTTCGGAATGTCGCAGGATTCAAGTCTTGAACGAACGCCTGCGAACATGATCATTGCGATCATGAAGCCGACACCGCCGCCGATAGCGCAGATGAGCGACTGCATAAAGTTATAGCCGTTGTCAACATTGAGAGTTACAACGCCGAGAACCGCGCAGTTCGTTGTGATAAGCGGAAGATAAATGCCGAGTGCATTGTAAAGAGCCGGCATATACTTCTTGAGGATGATCTCAACCATCTGAACGAGTGCGGCAATGACGAGAATGAATACGATTGTCTGAAGATATTCAAGATTGTTGGCAACAAGCAGATACTTGTTTATCGGATATGTAACCGCCGTTGAAAGCGCCATAACGAAGATAACGGCAAGTGACATACCGACTGCCGTGTTCAGCTTCTTTGAAACGCCGAGGAACGGACAGATGCCGAGGAATCTTGAAAGAACAAAGTTCTGAGTGAGAATCATTGTGAGCAGTATGCTCAGAAGACCTTTTGTCATTTCCATTATGCTTCAGCCTCCTTCTTCTCTTCACAGCTCTCGTGAGTGTCTTTGATAGCGCAGGACTTAGCCATCGGGCAGTTTTCGCAGCCGTGAAGCACAGCCTTGGGCTTGCCCTTTGACTCGGCGATCTTATTTGCGAGAGCCATTACCATGCCGAATACAAAGAATCCGCCGGGAGCGAGGATGAATATAAGCATCGGGTTTTCGTTGAGGAAGGGGATAGAGAAGCCGTTGAAGCTGCCGCCGATGAGGTCGCTGATTCCGTTGAGGAATGTGCCTGCACCGAGGATCTCACGGATTGTACCCATAACGAAGAGGGCTCCCGTGAAGCCTATGCCCATACCCAAGCCGTCAACCGCCGAGGCGAGTACGCCGTTCTTGCTTGCAAATGCTTCCGCTCTGCCGAGGATGATACAGTTAACAACGATAAGCGGAAGATAAACTCCGAGCTGTTCGTTGAGTACGGGAACAAATGCCTTGACGAGCATCTGAACGATTGTAACGAACGAAGCGATGATAACGATGTATGCAGGGATACGAACCTTCTGCGGAATAACCTTTCTCAATGCCGAGATAACGATGTTTGAGCAGATGAGAACGATCGAAGCCGAAACGCCCATACCGATCGCACTTGAAACGGAGGTCGTTGTTGCGAGGGTGGGGCAGGTGCCGAGTACAAGGCGAAGAACAGGGTTTTCGATGATAAAGCCCTTGGTAAGCTCCTTGCCTAAGGATTTCTTTTCAGCCATCAGTTAGCACCTCCGTTTTCTGTGATAGTTTTGTAATTTGCGAGAGCCTCGTTGACCGCCGTTGTTACGGCGTTGGACGTAATAGTTGCGCCCGTGAGAGCGAGAATCTCGTTGTTGTCATGGTCTGCACTGTTCTTTGCAACCTTAATTCCGTTGACAAGACCCTTGAACTGGTCCTTAAAGGAATCTGTCTGCGCCTTCATGCCAAGACCTGCGGTATCGCTGATAGAGAGGATCTGAATTCCCGTGACCTTGCCCTCGTTGTCAACGCCTGTCATAACGATAAGGTCGCCGCCGTAGCTCTTCGATGTGGTTGTGAAAACCATGCCGACCGTCTGCTTGCCGGCGTCAAGACCGACTGCATAGCTGATGCCGTTGAGGGTTTTGTCCTCAAAGCTCTTTGCGTCTGCCAGAACCTCCATACGGGACTGAGCCTCGGACTCTGCCGAGTTCTTTTCGATTATCGGAGCGGTTACGTTATTTGCCAGCGCAAGCAAGGTTGTTGCGACAAGGCAGATAATAAAGAGCGCAACCGTGGGAATCAAAATTTGCTTTTTCATTTTGCCTCAGCCTCCTTTTTCTCTTTTTTGGGAGTGCCGAACGGCTTGGGAAGCGTAACATTTTCAATCAGCGGAACAAGAATGTTCATGATGATGATTGAGTAGGAAACGCCTTCGGGAAGATTGCCGAAAATTCGGATTATCGAGGTGATAAGACCGCAGCCGATACCGAAGATGATCTTGCCCTTGAAGGTGATCGGTGAGGTCGTGTAATCCGTTGCCATGAAGATCGCACCGAGCATAAGTCCGCCGCCGAGAAGCTCATATGCAACGAAGCGGAAATCACCCTTGCCTGCGATGAGCATGATAACGGCAACCGTGCCGATATATGTAAGCGGAATTGTCGGAGAAATAACCTTACGGATAACAAGATAAATGCCGCCGAGAAGAAGTGCAACGGCACAGGTTTCGCCAAGACAGCCTGCACGCCAGCCGATAAGCATTTCAACAAGTGAAACATCGGGAGCCGCACCGCCCGAAGCCATCTCATGAATAGACGAGAGGGGAGAAGCGGAGGTGATGCCGTCAAGCTTTGACATTGTCCATGTGAGCGGCTGAGTCCAGGTTGACATAGCAACCGGGAACGAGGTCAGAAGAACGATACGTCCTGCAAGAGCGGGATTGACAAAGTTCTGACCGATACCGCCGAAGAATTGCTTTACAACAACTATCGCAACGAGCGAGCCGATAACTACCATCCAGAGCGGAATGGAAACCGGCAGGTTGAAAGCAAGCAAAAGTCCTGTGATAACTGCGCTGAGATCGCCGATGGACTGGCTGCGCTTGAATACGATTCTGGTGATGTACTCAAATATTACGCAGGTCGCAACGCTGATACATTCAATGAGCAGCGCCCTCGGACCGTAGAAGATAACCGAAGCGATAAGCGCCGGAATAAGTGCGATAATAACGTCAAGCATCAGGCTCCTTACAGTCCTCGGACTGCGGTCGTGAGGAGATGCGCTGACAACGAGCTTGTTTTTTAATGTCATTTCTTTGCACCTGCCTCTCTGATGATTGATTTTGCAAGCCTCATGTGCTGGACAAGCGGCTTTTTGGCAGGGCATGAATATGCACAGCTGCCGCACTCCATGCAGACCATAACGCCGTCCTTGTTGAGAGCGTCAATGTCCTTGGCTTTTGAATCGCGGATGATTTTTGTCGGTGCAAGGCTCATCGGACAGGCGGCGGCACAGCGACCGCAGCGGATACAGTCTGTTTCTCTGAAAATCTTTGCGTCCTTAGCGGAGAAAGCAAGCAAAGCGTTGTTACTCTTTGAAATCGGGTAGTTGACATCGGTAATTGCCATGCCCATCATCGGACCGCCTGCGATAATCTTAACGGGATCCTCTTTAAATCCGCCGCAGAACTCAACAACATCCGCAAAGCTTGTACCGATCGGAACTCGAACGTTCTTCGGCTCGGCGATAGCCATGCCGTCAACGGTCATTGAACGGCTGACAAGCGGCTTGCCTGTTTTGAGATAACGGGCAATGAATGCGATCGAAGTGACATTCATGACGATACATCCGACGTCTGCCGGAAGCTTTCCCGGAGGAACCTGACGGCCTGTTGCCGACTGAACCATCATTTTTTCTGCGCCCTGAGGATAAACGGACTTGAGCTGCATTATTTTGATTGAGCTGTCCGCACCCGCTTCTTTGTCAACGATCTGATGAAGAATTTCAAATGCGTCGGGCTTGTTATCCTCGACCGCTATAACGACGTTTGGAATATTGAGAATCTCTTTAACGGTTTTAATGCCTGAACAGATATCCCACGAATTGTCGATACATTCGCGGTAGTCAACCGTTATGTACGGCTCACATTCCGCGGCATTGATGATAAGGGTGTCAATGTTCTTATCTGCCGGAACGTTGAGCTTGACAT
>DNGF01000073.1:5493-6726 GCA_003486665.1 Oscillospiraceae bacterium | reverse complement strand
TGCAAGGGCAGCTTATATTGCCGGCTGTGCCGGAACCGCCTGCACGATCGTTGACCGTGAATTCGGAGTTCCCGCCCTCGGCACAATGGCTCACAGCTGGGTTCAGCTTTTTGATTCCGAGCTTGACGCATTTTGTGCCTATGCCAAGGCGTATCCCGATGACTGCACACTTCTCGTTGACACATATAATGTTCTTAAATCGGGTATTCCGAACGCAATTGAGGCTTTCAAGCGCGAGGTTCTGCCGCGCGGTTTCCGCCCGAAAGGTATAAGAATTGACAGCGGTGACATCACATACCTTTCAAAGAAAGCAAGAGTAATGCTTGACGAAGCAGGCTTTGAGGATGTTAAAATCGTTGCGTCAAACTCGCTTGACGAATACATTATAAGAGATATGCTTCTTCAGGGCGCAAAGGTTGATTCGTTCGGCGTAGGTGAAAGACTCATTACAGCCTCATCGGCTCCTGTTTTCGGCGGAGTGTATAAGCTCTGTGCAGTCGAAAAAGACGGCGAAATGATTCCGAAAATCAAGCTCAGTGAAAATGCCGCCAAGGTAACGACACCGGGAGCCAAGAAGCTCTGGCGACTTTATGACAATGAGTCGGGCAAGGCGCTTGCCGATGTTATCACTCTTGAAGATGAAACGATCGACGACAGCCATGATTATGAAATTTTTGATCCCGACTACACATGGAAGCGCAAAAATGTTTATAATTTCACCGCACGTCAGCTTCTTCAGCCGCTTTTTATCAACGGAAAGAGAGTATATGAGTATCAGAATATTGACGAGATAAAGAAATATTGTCTTTCTCAGGTGGACACCCTCTGGGACGAGGTTACAAGATTTGAAAATCCGCATAACTATTATGTTGACCTTTCTCAGCGTCTTTGGGATGTCAAGAACGACCTTATTAAGCAGTACAGCAAGAGATAAAAGAAGATTTAAAACGCAGGTTTGTGCTTCGGCACAGACCTGTTTTTCTTTGTATATAGAAACTTTTCCACCTTGCCTCCTCTGCAGAGAAATCGAGAGAAATTTGCGCCGACCTTACTCGCCTCCCCTTTAGAGGAGCCGAGAGGTTTCTGCTGACTTTACTTGCCTCCCCTGCAGGGGAGGTGGCACGACGGAGGAGTGACGGAGGGGTTATTTAGAAATAAGATATATTTTCACCGTCCTGTCTCGCTTTGCTCGACAAACTCCCTCAGTCAGCCTCGCTGACAGCGTCTCGCTGC
>DNGF01000073.1:0-5396 GCA_003486665.1 Oscillospiraceae bacterium | reverse complement strand
CTACCCTACAGGGGAGCCAAGCCGATTTTTTTCAAACCTTGGGTGCGATGAAAATTGCTTTCAAGGCAAAATCTTTCTCGTCTCCCGACTATGGCGGTAGCACGTCAAAACAGCAAAGGAAAGGTCAAAACAAGTTTAACCAAACTTTCAAAATAAAATTTAAAAAATCCGTAAAAATCGAGCAATCACGAGAAAAAAGCTAAAAAAGTTAGCAAAATCAAGAATTTCAAAGATATTTTCAAAAATCAGCAATTTCGAAAAATATTTTGACCTTTTCTGACCTTTGACAAAAGGTCAAGGAAGGTCTATAATTTGACTTGTCAAAAGGTCAAAGAAAGTCAAAGTCAAAGGAGATGATGATATGAGTATGAGCAATGAGATCGCCAAGCTGATTCTCGATATGCTCAGTGACGACGGAGAAACGGAGATTCAAAGGAATGAGATGGCTCAGCATCTCGGCTGTGTTCCGAGTCAGATTAATTACGTCATATCCTCAAGGTTTACCCCCGAACAGGGATATATCGTAGAAAGCAGGCGCGGGGGCGGCGGCTACATCAAAATTACCAGAGCGAAATACGACAGCAAATCGGCAATGCTGATGCACGTTGTTAATTCAATCGGTGATTCCATTGATGAGGCAAGCTGCAAAGCGCATATATATAATCTGAACTATCAGAACATTTTATCTTCGGAAAATTCAAAGCTTATGCTTGCGGCAACCGGCGAGAGATGCCTGCGTGAGGTTCCCGCAGATCTGAGAGATAAAGTCAGGGCATCAATATTCAAGCAAATGCTTTTAGCTAACCAGTAAACACGAAAGGATGATTTATATGTTGTGTCAGAATTGCGGAAAGAATGAAGCTACAACTCATGTAAAACGTGTTGTCAACGGCGACACGACCGAAATGCACCTTTGTCAGAATTGTGCCGAGCATCTCGGCTACGGAGATTTGTTCTCAGGCTTCGGTTTTGATCTCGGCAATATTTTCTCAGGACTTCTCGGAGAGGATATGCCGCTTCTCAGCTCGGCACACGAAGAAAAATGTCCGAAATGCGGATATACATTCACGGACATCGTTAAAAACGGAAGACTCGGCTGTGCCGATTGTTACAGAAAGTTTTACGACAGACTTCTGCCGAGTTTGCAGAGAATTCACGGTAAAATTAAACACACGGGCAAACAGGCAACAATGGTTCCCCGTGTTGACGATGAGAACAAAGCCCCGAAAATCGACCCGGTCATGAAGCTCAAAGAGGATATGCAGAAAGCTATTGACGAGCAGAATTTTGAGCAGGCAGCAGTTCTCAGAGATAGAATAAAGGAAATGGAGGCAGGCAATAATGAATAAGTGGTATATTGAAAACGGCGAGCAGGGCGATGTTGTTATAAGCACAAGAGTTCGTCTTGCAAGAAACCTTGAAGAATACCCATTCCCCTGCCGTCTTACCGTTAAGGGTAAAGAAAAGGTTTGTGAAGAAATAAAAAACGCGGTTCTCAGTGACGATCATTGGGGCTTCGGCTTCACATGGATGAAAGATTTCACCCGTTCGCAGGCAATATCGCTCGCCGAGCGTCACCTTGTCAGTCCCGAATTTGTTTCCGACAGAGCGGGTCGAGGCTTGCTTCTGACGGACGACGAAGCGATCAGCATAATGCTCTGTGAGGAGGATCACATCAGACTTCAGGTTATGATGGCAGGTCTTGCGCTCAAGGAGGCCTACAGCGTTGCCGATAAGGTTGATAACATCATCGGCAGCAAGCTCAACTACGCATACGATGACAGAATCGGTTATTTGACTCAGTGTCCGACCAATCTCGGCACAGCGATGAGAGCTTCCGTCATGCTTCACCTGCCGGCACTGACCCGCTGCGGTCAGATAGGCAAGCTTGCCGCAACCGTATCAAAGCTCGGACTTGTGATCCGCGGTGCTTACGGCGAGGGCAGCAGTCCCCGCGGAGATATTTATCAGCTCAGTAATCAGATAACGCTCGGCATTTCCGAGGAAACTGCGCTGGATAACCTCCAGTCAATTACATTGCAGCTTGTTGCACAGGAGCGTGCGGCGGCTGAAAAGCTTCTGGAAAATCCCGTTGAGCAGGATAAGATCTTCCGCGCAAAGGGAATTCTTCAGAACGCAAGAGTTCTCAGCGGCGATGAGTTCATGGAGCTTGCATCGCTTCTCAGAATGGGCATCTCAAACAAAACGCTTGACTTTGATATAACAAAGCTCAATGAGCTTTCGGTCAAGGTTCAGCCTGCCACTATCAACGCCCTTGAGGGCAAGGAGCTTTCTCCGCAGGAGAGAGATATCATCCGCGCCGAATGGGTAAGAAAGGCATTTGATTAAGAGATACAAAAGGAATTTTGAAAGCCTCGTGTTTTTGAATGACCAATGATAATTGATACGGGGCTTGTCGGATTGCAAAAAGCAATCGCGGACGGGTCCCGTTTAAAAAAGAACAATAGGCTCCCCTGTAGGGGAGCTGTCACGAAGTGACTGAGGGGTTTCAACACATTATTGACTAAGCCCCTCCGGCTTCGGTGCAAATGCCGAAGCCATCTTCCCTGTAAGGGAGGCAAAACCAACAACCAAAGGAGAGATTTTTATGTATAAGTTTACAGGCTTTACTCAGAAAGCAAACACGGCGCTTAATGCCGCCGTAGAATATGCGGAGAATCTCGGTCACACATATATAGGCAGCGAGCATCTTCTGCTCGGTCTGCTTTCCAGTGAGGGAAGCGTAGCATACACCGCCCTCACAGCAAGAAACATCACGGCGGACGCAGTTGAAACCGCAATCAGAAACAGCGTCGGCATAGGAACTCCGACCGTGCTTTCACCGAATGATTTTACTCCGCGAAGCAAAAATATAATTGAAACTGCCGTTGCCATTGCGAGAAGCTTCGGCCACGGCTATGTCGGAACAGAACATCTTTTGATAGCAATTCTGCGTGACAACAGCTGCTATGCAATGGATATTCTTGATGCAATGAACGTTTCCGCCTCCGATATCGCCGAAGAGATTACAAAATCGGTCAATGTTTCGCAGAACGATACAAGTCCGAAATCGAAGTCGCAGTCAAAGGGCAAAACGGAAACCCCGACTCTTGACCAGTACGGCCGCGATCTGACTGCAATTGCACGTCAGGGCAAGATCGATCCGGTTATCGGCAGACAAAAGGAGATTGAAAGAGTTATTCAGATCCTCTGCCGCAGAACAAAGAATAATCCCTGCCTTATCGGTGAACCCGGTGTAGGTAAAACCGCTATCGCCGAGGGCTTGGCTCTTAAAATTGCATCGGGCGAGGTTCCCGAAATTCTTAAGGACAAGAGAATCGTTGCCCTTGACCTGACAGGCATGGTCGCAGGTACAAAATACCGCGGTGACTTTGAGGAAAGAATCAAGGCGGCAATTGATGAGGTTTCAAAGGCAGGCAACATTATTCTCTTCATTGATGAGGTTCACACCCTTATCGGCGCAGGTGCCGCAGAGGGCGCGGTTGACGCCGCAAACATCCTCAAACCTGCTCTTGCAAGAGGCGAAATGCAGGTAATCGGCGCAACGACAATTGAGGAATACAGAAAGAACATCGAAAAGGATTCCGCTCTTGAGCGTCGTTTCCAGTCGGTTCTTGTCGGCGAGCCGAGCCGTGAAGAGGCAGTCGAGATACTTAAGGGTATCAGAGATAAATATGAGGCTCACCATAAGGTAAAAATCACCGATGAAGCAATTGAAGCGGCGGTTAAGATGTCTTCAAGATACATCGGTGACAGATTCCTGCCCGATAAAGCAATCGACCTTATAGACGAAGCGGCTTCAAAGGTTCGTCTTCGCGCTTACACTCCGCCGGAGGATATCAGAGAGCTTGAAGAGAAAATCAAGCGCATAAACGAAGAAAAAGCCTCGGCTGTCAACAGCCAGAACTTTGAACAGGCAGCAGCTTTGCGTGACGAGGAGAAGGAGATCAAGGCTCACCTTGAAAACGCAAAGGAGAGCTGGAAAAAGCAGAATTCCGAAACCAACGGAGTTGTCACACCCGATGAGATCGCCGCGATTGTTTCCGAATGGACTCATATTCCGGTCGTTCAGCTCACCGAAGAGGAAAGCCAGCGGCTTCTTCATATGGAGGAGGAGCTTCACAGAAGAATTGTCGGTCAGGATCAGGCTGTTTCCGCAGTTGCCAAGGCTATCCGCCGCGGCAGGGTCGGACTTAAGGATCCGAACAGACCTACAGGCTCGTTCATCTTCCTCGGACCGACAGGTGTCGGTAAGACAGAGCTTTGCAAAACTCTTGCCGCAACACTTTTCGGCGATGAGAGTGCAATGATCAGGCTTGATATGTCCGAATTCATGGAGAAGCACACGGTGTCAAAGCTTGTCGGTTCACCTCCGGGCTATGTCGGATATGACGAGGGCGGTCAGCTTACCGAAAAGGTTCGCCGTAAGCCTTACAGCGTAGTTCTTTTTGATGAGATTGAAAAGGCTCATCCAGATGTCTTCAATATGCTTCTGCAAATTCTTGACGACGGTGTTCTCACCGATTCGCAGGGCAGAAAGGTTGACTTCAAAAACTGCATAATCATCATGACCTCAAACGTAGGCGCAAAGCTTATCACAAATGCAGGCAATGCCGCACTCGGCTTCAAGGGTGAGGAAGGCGACGGCACAATGAGTCAGAGCGCAATTAAGGATGCGGTCATGGGCGAATTGAAGAAGTGCTTCCGTCCTGAATTCCTTAACAGGGTTGACGATATCATTGTATTCGAGCAGCTCAACAAGGACGATATCAAAGAGATCGCACGCAGAATGCTCAAGACGCTCAAGAATCGTGTTCACGACATGGGCATTGAGCTTGACTTCGATGACAGCGCGATCGAAAAGATTTCCGATGAGGGCTTCGACCCGGTATACGGTGCAAGACCGCTCAGACGTGCTATCCAGTCGCAGATTGAGGATAAGCTCAGCGAAAAGATGCTTGACTCTTCTGTTTCGGCAGGCANNAAATGCTTGACGGTCACATCACCTCAGGCAACAAGTATGTCTGCAAGCATACCGATGACGGATTTGTATTTGAATCCGCCGAGGTAAAGGTCGAATAATAACCGAATAAAACAAACCGCCGCCGAGCAGACTTCCTGTTCGGCGGTGATTTTTGTGTCGCAGCAATCGAGCTATGCGGTTTTATTTTTGTTTAGACAATGCCATTAATTTAAGAAAATACAATTCACACGCTATATCTGATCCTGCCCTGCGAATGTTTTCTTAGCTGCATCTTTCTACAGGACGCGATATCTCATGCCAAGAATTCCTTGAATTAAAGGCCTTACTTGCTGTATGTTGCTAAATTCTTTTAGAACTAACATCATACAATTCCGTATTTTACAGTATTTTT
>DNGF01000156.1 GCA_003486665.1 Oscillospiraceae bacterium | reverse complement strand
TCATTTTAACACATACAAAAAAAGGCGGTATTACGGGCTTAAATATATTGACTTTTTTAAATGATTTTGATAGTATAAGTTGATTTAGATTTTTTAAAGCAAAGGAAGTATCATATGCTTTTGGACAAAACAATTCATATTCCCGATTTGGGAGATATCGGAGCAGACAGCGGCTTTCACGTTCTGAACTCAACCGAGGACGGAAAGTTCTCAGTCGGCAAAAACGGCGTTGTCGATATTGTTTCGACAGGTGACAGCAAGGTTGAGTTCGTTTCTTTCGGCTCACATACCCTCGCTTGTGTAAAATCGGCAATCGCATACCCTGTTTATTATCCCGTTGCACCCGTTACTCTTGAGAAGCCCGTTAAGGCTGTTCTCATGGATCTCGACGGCACAACGGTTCGCAGTGAGGAGTTCTGGATCTGGATAATTCAGATGAGCATCGCCAGCCTGCTCGGCAATCCGAAGTTTGAGCTTGAGGAAGCCGATCTTCCGTTCGTTTCCGGACACTCGGTTTCCGAGCATCTTCAGTATTGCATTGATAAATACTGTCCCGGCGCTTCGCTCGACAAGGCTCGCGATTTCTACTTTGAGCATACTCACAGAGAAATGGAAGAGATCATGGCAGGCAGAGGAAAGGACGGAGCGTTTACTCCGACCGAGGGCGTCAAGGATTTCCTCTATGAGCTTAAGGACATGGGTGTAAAGATCGGTCTTGTTACCTCAGGTCTTTACGAAAAGGCATGGCCCGAAATTCTTTCGGCATTCAAGACTCTCGGTATGGGCGACCCGAAGGATTTCTACGATGCAATCATTTCCGCAGGCTTCCCGCTCAGAAAGGGTTCTGTCGGCACACTCGGCGAGCTTTCTCCGAAGCCGCACCCGTGGCTCTATTCCGAAACCTCTATCGTAGGTCTTGGCGAGGCGTTTGCAGACCGTAACCACGTTGTAGGCATCGAGGACAGCGGTGCAGGCGTTTGCTCCGTTCGTCTTGCAGGCTACACGACCATCGGTATCGCAGGCGGCAACATCGTTGACAGCGGCACAAAGGCTGTTTGCAACTACTATGAAAACAGCTTTGCCGACATTTTAAAAATCATAAAGGGATGATTAAATTGAAGAAAAAGATCAATTCCGAAAAAATTGTTCACGCAGTAAGCTTTGCCCTCTTCGTCCTTATGCTGACCGAGGCATACCTTGTTCATGAGGACGAGATCAAGGCAAGCGTTGCAAGGCTCAAAGCAATCATCGAAAATAAAACAAAAGAAGCCGAATCCTCCGAACAAACGGAAGCTTCGAAAAAAGGAGAACAGACAGATGGACAAAAAACCGCAGAAAATTAACTGCCATTTTATCTCCAACACTCACTGGGACAGAGAATGGCGTTTTTCGGCAAGAAGAACTCAGTATATGCTCGGCTATATGCTTGATATGCTGACCGATATTCTTGACAAATATCCCGAATACAGACACTTCCATCTTGATTCTCAGACTATGCCCATTCAGGATTATCTTGAGGCATATCCGGAGAAGAAAGAGCTTATGAAAAAATACATATCCGAGGGTCGCATCGGCGTTGGTCCTTGGTTCTGCCTGCCCGATGAATTCACCGTCGGCGGCGAATCGCTTATCCGCAACCTCCTGCTCGGTCACAGAATCGGAAAAGAAATGGGCGGCATAAGCAAGACAGGCTATTCACCGTTCGGCTGGGGTCAGATCTCTCAGCTTCCGCAGATTTACGCAGGCTTTGACATTCACTTTGCCTCGTTCTATCGCGGAATCAACGAATACTGCGCTCCGAAGTCGGAGTTCTATTGGGAAAGCCCGGACGGAACAAGGATCTATGCCTCACGTCTTGGCAAGCGTCCGCGTTACAATATCTGGTATATCGTTCAGCGCCCCGTTTACTACAATCAGCAGAACGAAAACAACCGCGACATGGTATGGAACGACAACAACGGTATTTTCAAGTTCATTGATTCAGAGAACAAAAATCTTGACTATCAGTATGCTCACCCGTTTTATGAGTATCACAAGGAAAATATAAAAGCCCGTGCGGAGCAGGCAATCAAGGAGCAGGACAACGACTGGACAACTTCTCACCGTTTCTGGTCGCTCGGTCATGACTCATCATGTCCTGATTCCCGTGAGGTTGAGATGGTCAAAGATCTCGATGCCGCTCTCCCGAACGCAGTTGTTTATCACAGCTCGCTTAAAGAAATGGAGCAAGGCATTATTGACGAGTTTGACCCGAATTCACCCGTTCTCAAGGGCGAAATGCGCGACCCGTACACAAAGGGCAGCGTCAGCAGTATGATGGGCTGGATCATCTCCGCAAGAACCTATGTTAAGCAGGCTAACTTCAAGACGGAAACTCAGCTTCAGAATTACGCTGAACCGATGGCGGTTTTCGCTTCGCTCAGCGGCGCGCCCTATCAGAAGAATTTCATTGATCTTTCATATAACTATCTTCTCCAGAACCACGGTCATGACAGCATCGGCGCCTGCGGACGCGACGTTGTTTATGAGGATGTTATCTACCGTTACAGACAGTCAAGAGAGCTTTCAAACTGCGTTTACGAACGTGCATTTATGGATGTTGCGGGTGATATCAAGCTTGACGGCTTCAGCCGTGACGATGCTGCCATCGTTGTATTCAACCCTGCTCCATTCAAGAGAAGTGAATCGGTCAGAATGACAGTTGAGCTTCCGGCAGAGTGGAAAGCAGACAGCTTCAAGATCACAGATCCCGACGGAACGGTTCTTACATATCAGGTAATCACGACCAACAAAAACTCGGCTCAGATCATTCAGAATCCGAACGATGTTGCAAATGTTCTTCACACTCAGCAGTACACGATCGAGCTTGACGTCAAGGACGTACCTGCTATGGGCTATAAGACGCTTAAGCTCCAGCCGCTCTATCACGTTCGTGCAACAACACCGAAGACCATGCTCAAGAGAAATCAGGTCATGGAGAACGAATATCTCAGAGTTTCGTTCAATTCAAACGGTACTTATAATGTTCTTGATAAAGAAAACGGCAAGAGCTATGAGGGACTCGGCTATTTCAAGGATACAGGCGAAATCGGAAACCCGTGGGAGCATTTCACTCCGGAGAACGATGAAACCTTTACAACTCTTAACGAGAACGCAAAAATTACACTTCTCCATGAGGGTGAGCTTGCTGTTTCATACAAGGTTGCTATCGACTGGGCGCTTCCTGAGGGAAGAAATCCGGATGAAAAGACCCGTTCAAAGCATCTCAATCCCTGCAAGATCGAGAGCATTATCACATTGAGGAAAGGCTCACGTTATCTTGAGGTTGAAACAACGATCGACAATCAGAGCGAGGATCACTACCTCCAGGTAGCATTCCCGACCGATATTAAATCCGAATTCTCATACGCTCAGGGTCAGTTTGACGTTGTTAAGCGTCCCGTTGCAAAGCTTGACTACTCGCTTTATGACGAGATTCCGAT
>DNGF01000101.1:12734-18719 GCA_003486665.1 Oscillospiraceae bacterium | reverse complement strand
TCCCCTACAGGGGCGCCAAGAGGTTGGCTGACTTTCAGTGTCGACACACTGCGCTACCCTACAGGGGCGCCAAGATATTCTAACCTTTATTTATACATTCCGCCGACAATTTTAACTGCCAGCCTGTGAGGAAATATTCGCGAAAGAAATACAAGCGTTTTATATTGCAGTCCTGCGGTGTAAAGGGGAGCAACGTGCTTCTTTTCGGCAAGCTTGACAACAAGCTTGGCAACCGAGTCAGGAGTCATTCCGTTCTTTTCATCCTTTTCCATTGCCGAAACCGCCGATCCGATTACGCCGGAATACACATCGTCACCGGCGCTTGTCTTGCTTCTTGCGGCAGTGAATCCCGTTGAAATATCTCCGGGCATGACAGAAGCAACCTCAATTTCGAATGACTTGACCTCATTGGTCAGCGCATCAACAAATGAATTTATCGCCGCCTTTGAAGCGGAATAATATGCCTGAAACGGGATCGAATAAACGGCGGCAACGGAGCTTATGCAGATAATTTTACCGCCCTTTTGCTTTCTCATTTGCGGAAGAACCGCCTTGACGGTGTTGATCGTGCCGAAGAGGTTGACCTCAAACTGACGCTTCATCTCTTCCTCTTCAATGAATTCGACCGCGCCCGAAACACCCATACCTGCCGAGGTTACAAGCAGGTCGATTCTTCCGCTTTCGGCTATGACCTGTTCAACGGCGGCTTTTACCGTTGCCGAATCAGAAACATCGGCGAAGATAAATTTATTTCTTTCGTTTTCGGCAGGGTGACGGCTGAGATTGTAGACCGTGTAGCCCTTTTCCCGAAGCATACGAGCTGTTGCAAGACCTATTCCTGAGCCTGCACCCGAGATTACCGCAACTTTATTTGAAATCATTTTGCATTACCTCTGATCTGTAGTTTTGTAAAATTTTATCACATCATGAAAGCTGTTGTCAATGCTACTGGAAAAATCGGAAAAGATATGCTATAATCAATTCAGTGAAACCGAAAGGAGCGTATTCCTGTGAAATCAAATAAGAAGCTTGTAAGAGAAATAATTTCCGATGTTAAACACGATATGACCGATGAGGAAATACTTAATATGCTTGCCGACAGTAAAATATCGGCAAATCCGCAAAAGGAAAAATACACCGCAGGTCAGCGCGCGGCTGATAAAATTGCAAAATTTGCGGGAAGCTGGGCATTTATATTTTCATTTACAGCTGTACTGATTTTATGGATGGTGGGCAACGTTTTACTTGCAAAGAGGGCGTTTGATCCGTATCCGTTTATCTTGCTCAATCTTGTTCTTTCCTGCGTTGCCGCGATTCAGGCTCCGCTCATTATGATGAGTCAGAACCGTCAGGAGGAGAAGGACCGCCGCCGCGCCGAAAACGACTATAAGGTAAATCTTAAGACGGAAATAATGATTGAGGATATTCACGATAAAATGAATAAAATAATCGCAAAGCAGGTTATGCTTGAAAAACTCATTAGAGATGAAAAGCAGGGAAAAAACAAGGAAGAATAAATCATGCAGACTATTGATGAGGCTTTAGCCAAACTTCAAAAATCAAAATTTCGTTCCGGCTTTCATCTGACAAAAAAAGACATTGATTATATTGATGAAAAGGGACTTGAAACGATCCGTTTCCATGCCGCCGATTTCGTCGCGAAACGTCTTGCTCCTGCCGCAATTCCGAATGACGGCAAGCAGACGCCGATGAGAGGCCATCCTGTTTTTACTGCCCAGCACGCCTGTGCCTGCTGCTGCCGCGGCTGTCTTAATAAATGGTACAGAGTTCCGCAGGGCAGAGCGCTGACAGAAACGGAACAGCGGAAGATAGTAAATCTTCTGATGGCATGGATCGAAAGAGAATACATAGCTAAAAAGTCTTGAAAAAGCTTTTTTCGGTTGATAAACATTATCTTTAAAGGATGAGAAATTATGCGAATGTACGATGTTATTCATAAGAAACGCAACGGCGGCGAGCTTACGGAAGAGGAGATCCGCTTCTTTGTCAAGGGCTACACGGACGGAAGTATTCCCGATTATCAGGCTGCGGCGTTCTGTATGGCTGTATATTTTCAGGGCATGACGGCAAGAGAAACCTCGGCGCTTACGCTCGCAATGGCTGAGTCGGGCGACCGGATCGACCTCAGCAGCATTGACGGCTTTACGGTCGATAAGCACAGCACGGGCGGCGTGGGCGATAAAACCTCACTGATAGTTGCGCCGATTGTTGCCGCGTGCGGCGGCAAGGTCGCGAAGATGAGCGGCAGGGGACTCGGACATACCGGAGGTACAGTCGATAAGCTTGAAGCGATTCCGGGCTTCAGAACCGAGCTTGATCCCGATGAATTTATAAAGCAGGTCAATGAAATCGGACTTTGCATTGTCGGTCAGACAGGCGAGCTTGCACCGGCGGATAAAAAAATATATGCACTGCGCGATGTAACGGCAACGGTGGAGAGCATACCTCTTATTGCGTCAAGCATAATGAGCAAAAAGCTTGCCGCAGGCTCAAGGGGAATTGTTCTCGATGTCAAAACGGGCAGCGGAGCGTTCATGAAAACCGTTGAGGATTCCGAAGCTTTGGCAAAAGAGATGGTTTCAATCGGAAACGCGGCAGGCAGAAGCGTGACTGCTGTTATTACGAATATGGACATTCCGCTCGGTGATTCAGTCGGTAATTCACTGGAGGTTATTGAAGCGATAAAAACGCTCAAGGGCGAGGGCGAAAGCGACCTGACCGAGGTTTGCCTTACGCTTGCGGCGCAGATGCTCTGTCAGGTAACGGGTCAGGATGAAGAAGCCTGTTATGCAATGGCGAAGGGCGCGATTGAAAACGGATCTGCGCTTAATAAGCTGCGCGACATGATTTCGGCGCAGTGCGGCAACGCAGGGGTTGTTGACGATTATTCGCTCTTTAAACAGCCCGGATTTACAGCAGAGATCTTTTCGGAGCGTGACGGATATATTGAACACACGGATGCCGAAAAAATTGGAATTGCTTCCGTTGTTCTCGGTGCGGGACGTGAGAAAAAGGGTGATCCGATAGATCCGAGCGCAGGTATTGTCCTCAAAAAGAAAACGGGCGATCATGTGAAAAAAGGAGAAACACTGGCGATATTCTATACCGATGACGAAAGCAAGATCGAAGAAGCAAAGCAGGAATTTTTTAGCGCCTTCGAATTCGGAAACGAAAAGCCTCAGGCACAAAAGCTCATATATAAAATAATTAAATGAATAAATAAAAGCTGACCGTTTATGCTAATTCCGGAGGGAGTTATATGATAACGATCAGCTTTTATGATACAAAGCCGTATGACAGAAAATATTTTGACTTAATAAACGAGCAGTACGGCTTTACGATAAATTATTTCGAAACGAAGCTCAGCGCACGCACGGCAAAGCTTGCGGAAGGTTCGGACGCGGTTTGCGCCTTTGTAAATGATGATGTTTCCGCACCCGCGATTGATGCCCTGCATAAGCTCGGAGTGCGGTTGATTGCGATGCGCTGTGCGGGCTACAATAACGTTGATATCCGATATGCCGACGGTAAAATTCCCGTTGTCAGAGTACCGGCATATTCGCCCCATGCCGTTGCAGAGCACGCAATGGCGCTTTTGCTCACGCTTAACCGAAGAACGCACAAGGCTTTTTTAAGGACAAGGGATTTTAATTTCAGTCTGAACGGTCTGACGGGCTTTGATCTTCACGGAAAAACAGTAGGAGTTATCGGAACGGGAAAAATCGGAAGCGCTTTCATTGATATTTGCCGCGGATTCGGTACAAGGGTTCTTGCCTATGATGTTTTTCCGAGCAACGCATTTGCCGAGTATGTCGATCTTGATACTCTGCTCGGTCAATCGGACGTGATATCGCTTCATTGTCCGCTTAATTCTTCCACAAGACACCTGATAAACGCGAAAAGCATTGATAAAATGAAGAGCGGCGTATTTATAGTTAATACTTCCAGAGGTGCGCTTATCGACAGTGAAGCACTGCTTTACGGATTGCTAAATGAAAAAATAGGCGGCGCCTGTCTTGATGTTTACGAGGAGGAGTCCGACCTTTTCTATGAGGATAATTCTTCCACAATAGTCAAGGATGATATTCTGACGAGGCTTATTTGTCTGCCGAACGTTATCGTTACCTCTCACCAGGGATTCCTGACAGGGGAGGCACTGACGAACATTGCTTCGACAACTCTTGAAAATATCAGTGAATTTTTTGCCGATGGATCGCTTGATAATCAAATTTTACTTGAAAATTCAAAAAAACTTGTGTAAAGTCCGCAAAACAGGACTGTAAAAGTAAAAATAATCGAACAAATGTGTTGACAAATGAAAAAAATCTGTTATAATATGACTTGTAAAGAACAAACGTTCGGAAAACGTTCGGTTGAATTCAGGAGGTAATTATTATGTCAACAGCATTTGCAATAAGAACTTTGATTGAGCTTGCCTTTGTATTATTTGTAATATACGGGGTTCTCCATGAGCAGAAATTTATTGATTTTGAGGATAAGGTTATTCGTCTTATCGCTAAGAGAATTTATATCCGCAAGCGCAAAAAGGCTATCGCAAAAAAGCGTGCGGCTCAGCAGGCACGCCGTCAGAGCGAGCAGCCTAAGCCGCAGAAGAGGGCGGAAATTTACCGCTATGTTGCTTAAACGGTGAACCAATTGAAAAAGCTAGCGCATTTGGATTTGAAAACGTCTTTTTCGCTTTGAAGCATGGTATGATTTCAGTGGGCGGAAACAATTAAAAAAGGATGATTCTAAAGCTGCATTTATAAAACAAGGCTATAATCCGCACTCGGTCGGTTTATTAAATCGACGTTTGTGGATTATAGCCTTTTTATTATGTTCCTGCGGTTTTTGTCTGCGATTAATTTGACCTTTTTTACAAAGAAAAAACGACCTGTTCAATTTGAACAAGCCGCCTTTTCTGCCAAACAAGTTAATACTGCCTAACACCCAAATGCGTTTATCTTATTTTTTTTGCCCTTTTGAGCTTCGGAGTAAACAACATGAGGAACGGGAAAATTTCCAATCTTCCGAGCAGCATATTAAGGATAAATACCACCTTGGAGTACCAGCTGAATTCGGAAAAATTACCTGTCGGTCCGACTTTTCCGAGTCCGGGACCGATGTTGTTAAGCGTTGCAATAACTCCCGAAATATTTGTTATCATATCCTGACCGTCGGTTGAAACGATCAGCAAAGAAACAACAAAAATAACAATATATATAAAGAAGAACACGTTCGTACCCGTTACGACTTCATCGCTGATACGCTTTCCGTCCATGGTAATTACGCTTACGCTTCGCGGATGAGCGAGTCTTTTCAGTTCGCGCTTTGCCGACTTGGCAAGAATTATTATTCTTGATACCTTAAAACCGCCGCCGGTGCTGCCTGCACAGGCTCCGACGCACATGACAATGAGCATTACGGTTTTACTGAAGACGGGCCATTTGTCGAAATCGGTCGTTGCGTAACCGGTTGTCGTCATAACGGAGCTTACCTGGAACGCCGACTGATGCAGAGCCTCGAAAAACGAGCCGAACATATGCCTTATATTGACCGAGATAAGAATGATAGCCGTACACATTATTCCGATGTATGATTTGACTTCAACATTTCTGAATGCGGATTTCAGCTTTCCGCAGAAAAGAAGAAAATAGAAGTTAAAGTTTATGCCGAAAAGCATCATGAAAACGCCGATAATGATTTGTGTGTATAGACTGTAATCCGCAATGCTTGAATTAACAATTCCGAATCCGCCGGTACCTGCCGTTCCGAAGCTTAAGGTTGTGCTTTCAAAGAACGAAAGACCGCCGCAGCGAAGCAAAAGGATCTCAACGATCGTCATGATAACGTAAATTCCGTAGAGAATACGCGCTGTGCTTTTGGACTTCGGCACAAGCTTTTCAACATCGGGTCCGGGGCTTTCCGCTCTCATGAGCTGAAGATTTCCGCCGCCCTTTGCAA
>DNGF01000101.1:0-12661 GCA_003486665.1 Oscillospiraceae bacterium | reverse complement strand
AATATCATCTCCTTGCTCAGTGCCTCAACATTTGTAAGAATACTTGAACCCGTTGTTGTAAAGCCTGAAACAACTTCAAAAACGGCGTCAAGATAATTCGGAATCTCCTTGCTTATAAAGAAGGGAAGAGCGCCGAAAAGACTGATGAGGATCCAGCCGAGAGAAACGATTGCAAAACCGTCAGACGAAAGAATGGTTTTGTCATTCGGCTTGAAGCGAGTCATGATGAATCCGCAGGCTGCGGCTGCCGCTATTGAAATAAGAAACGGTACGACATTTTCCTTGTAATAAAGACCTATAAATGTAGGAAGCAGAAGAAGTATGCTCTCCGTGATAAGCAGAATACCTAAAACATAGGTTATCATTTTCTTGTTCATGGCATTAGTCCTTCTTGATGTCGTCAAGATCGGAAAGACCTTGAATTGTGGTTACAACAACAACGGAATCGCCGACCTGAAGAGTGTCCTTGCCTCGTGGGATAAAGACGTTTCCTTTTCGGTTGATCGAGCCGATGATCACGTTGCTGCGAAGCTGAAGCTCTTCAAGCGATGTGCTGACAAGCTCGCTTTCCTCGCTGACATGGAATTCCAATGCCTCAACCTTGTTGTCAATTATTTTGTATAGAGTTTCCACGTTGCTGCCGATATTGTTTTTCTTGGCGCGGACGTGCTGGAGGATCTGACTCGCTGTTATAAACTTGGGGTAGATCACACTGCCGATATCAAGCGAACGTACGACCTCGTTAAAGGCGGTTCGGTTGATTTTGGCTATAGTTTTAATATCCGGAACGACCTTTTTTGCAAAAAGCGAAAGGATAAGGTTTTCCTCGTCAAATCCGGTCAGACAGCATATCGCGCTTGCGTCACGCAGTCCCTCTTCCATCAGCAGGGCGCGGTTTGTTCCGTCGCCGCAGATTACATTTGCTTTCGGGAGGAGATAGCTGAGATTATCGGCTGTCTGAGGATTGCTCTCTATAATGGTTGTGTCCATATTCAGACGGCACATTTCGGTTGCCAGATAGTGAGCGATTTTGCCGCCGCCGATGATCATTGTCTTTTTGACCGAGTTAACCGGCAATCCGATTTCACGGAAGAAGCTCGGCGTTTCATCGGGGGCAACAAGCACGGCGACAACATCGTTTTCTTCGATAACGGAGTCACCGAACGGGATAAAGATGTCGCTTCCTCGCTCAACGGCACAGGCAAGCGCTCTTGCTTTCAGCCCTGAGAAAGAATCCTTAACCGCCTTGCCGCAAAGATTGCAGTTCGCCGTAGCCGAAAAGCTTACAATATTGATCTTACCCTTTGCAAAGGTATCAATGTTCTTTGCCGAAGGGTATTTGAGAATACGCAGTATTTCCTCGGCGGCTTCCTTTTCGGGATTGATAGCCATTGAAAGACCGAGGCTGTCCTTTATAAGACGGATATCCTCGTTGTATTCGCGGTTTCTGACTCGCGCGATCGTTCCGTTTGCACCAAGCTTTGTTGCAAGCAGACAGCAGAGAAGATTGATCTCGTCACTGCCCGTAAGAGCGATTACAAGGTCGCTGTCCTCAACTCCGGCTTCGGTAAGAACCTGACGGGAGGCTCCGTTGCCGCCGACAGCGATAACATCAAGACTGTTTAACGCCGAAGTCAGCACCTTTTCATTTGTATCGACAATGGTTACATCGTGCATTTCATTCGAAAGTTGATCCGCAACGGTATAGCCGACCTTGCCGATTCCGACAACAATAATTTTCACAAAATTGCCGCCTTTCATATTTAACAATTTAAAACAGCTGCGACCGGCTAAATCGCAGTCACAGCCGTAGTATTGGTGCGGATAACAGGACTTGAACCTGCACATCTGTAGATATTGGATCCTAAATCCAACGCGTCTGCCAATTCCGCCATATCCGCAAATATCGGTGCTATTATAGCACGTTTGCCGTAAAAGTCAATATCTAATCGTCCGCGTGCGTTATAGGCAGGGGACTATTATAGAATTGACTGATTTAAAAATAAATATAAATTTTCTATTGACTTTTGACAAAATACTGCTATAATAAAACTAACGAACGTTAGTTAGTGGAGGGCATATGAAACAGGAAGATACAAAAGCAAAGATTCTCGAAAAAGCTTTGGAGCTTTTTTCTGCCTACGGGTATGATTCCGTGAGCGTAAGTGAGATCGCAAAGGCGGTCGGGATCAAAGCTCCGTCGCTTTACAATCATTATCCGAGCAAGCAGGCGATCTTCGATGCTATTGTTGAGGCGACTGCGGCTCAATATGAAAGGGACACCGACAAAATAGACATTCATGTGCAGGATTCCGAACAGGACATTCCCGTTTTTTCGGAAATTACAGAGGACGCTCTTGTAAGAAAGGTAAGACAGCTTTTTTGTTATTCGCTTCACAATGAAACAATCTGCAAATTTCGCCGCATGATGACTATAGAGCAGTTCCGTTCTCCCGAACTTGCAAAGCTGTATACGGAACGCTATGTTAACAGGGTTATAGTTTACCATGCCGGTATTTTTCAGCAGCTGATTTCAAACGGCGAGCTCTTCAACGAGGATCCTCAATCGCTTGCTCTGATGTATGCCGCTCCGATAATTACGCTGATCGGTGTATGCGACCGTCAGCCTGAGAAGGAAGCGGAATGTCTTGAAAGGCTTGATGCTCATGTCAGACTCTTCTTTCGCAGATTCAATTCTAAAATAAATGAGGGTGGATAATATGGATTATTCCGAAGAAAAGTGGATCTTATGCCCGCTGTGCGGAGGAAAAACCCGATTGCGTTTGCTTCAGGGGACGGTGCTTCAAAACTTTCCGCTGTTTTGTCCTAAATGCAAAAGAGAGAGCATAATAAACGCACAGAATTATAATATTGAAATTATATCGAGTCAACCGGACGCTAAGACGCAGTGCTGACCGCTTAATGCGGCAAGTGCTGTGTCTTTTTTATTTAAGGCGATGCTGTGCCTTTTGATGTGCAGTATTGCGTAATTTTATGAAAGAGGTCTTGTATATGAAAAAATCTTTGCTGCAGGTGCTGGGGCTTTTGGGAGTTGTCAGTTTGCTCTCATATGCGGCGGCGGTAATCTTTTCTCCGCTCGCTTATCCCGGATATAATTGGATGGCTCAGGCGGTCAGCGATCTCAGCGCGGCAAATGCGCCTTCGCTCTCTCTTTGGAACAGACTCAGCAGCCTATACAATGTATGCGAGGTGCTGTGTTCAACATTGGTCTGCGTGGGAATTCAGGGGAGAGGAACAAAGCTGCTTCGGTCGGGAATCTATACTTTTGCCGTAATGGAGTGGATCTCGGCTGTCGGTTTTCGTATGTTTCCGCTGAGCGACAGTGGATATGCAGGGGCGTTTCAGGATAGGATGCACCTTGCAATAACGGCGGTTGTGGTAATTCTTTCCGTTGTGTCGCTGACCGTTATTATCATCTCCGGCATCAAAAGCAGGCCGTGCCTCTCATACGGGATATGCGCGGCGGTCGCTCTCGCGATGATGCTTGTCGGTGCTGCAGGAATGAAGATCGTCCCGACAGAATATTTCGGAATTGTTGAGAGATTCAGCGTTTTTGCCGCAACGGGCTTTAATGCCGCACTCGGCATACATCTTTTTTGCATGAAAAACTATAATTAATGAGGTTGAGGTAATATGATAAGACTTTATTTCGGAAATGCCGTAACAACTGCAACAACAATTATGATTTTGGCAATTCTTGTCTATATCGGATATTCGGTTATAAACAGCAATTCCGTTCAATTCTGGGGACGCAGAAGCGCTATCGTGCTGGTATTCGGACTTGTTATATGCTGTTTTGCGGCGGCCCGTGACGGCTTGGACAGAACGATTCAGCACGCAATCGACGGCAGCTGTGAGCCCGGCATATTCGGACTGATAAGCGTGCCTACGGTTATAGGCTGCGTCGGAGCGCTTCTCATTATTGTTGCCGCAGTCGCAACACCGATTTCAAAATCGCAGCATATGAGGGAAATATGGTTTTATATTATGTCGGGAGGAGCTTTATTAAAAATCCTTACAATGGAATTCGCAAGAATAATAAGCTATTATTTTGTCTGACAAATTTAAGATGAATTTTGTAAAACAGTTCTATGGAAACACGTCATGCTGTCGGCAAAATATTTGTTTGAAAGGTAAAAAAATATATTCATAATTTTTGAAAAAAATCAAGACAATAACTCAATTGCGAGGTGTTGTCTTAAAAAGAGGTTTGACAATGGAATACATACTTGAAACGAAAGCGCTGAGCAAACGTTATCGAAATTTCAGCGCATTGAACGGCTTGACCATGCACATACCGAAAGGCTCGATTTACGGCTTTGTCGGTCGCAACGGAGCAGGAAAAACAACGCTTATCCGTCTTATCTGCGGCTTGCAGGAGCCGAGCGGCGGAGAATATATGCTTTACGGAATAAAGAATAAGGACAAAAAGATAGGGGAAATGCGCCGCAGAATGGGAGCGGTTGTTGAGTCGCCGGCGGTGTATACGGAAATGACAGCCGAGGAAAATCTGCGTCAGCAGAATAATATACTGAAAGAAACTTCAAGAATGAAGCCCGCGGAGCTGTTGGAGCTTGTCGGATTGGGAAATACGGGTAAGAAGAAGGTAAAGGACTTTTCTCTCGGAATGCGTCAGCGTCTTGGCATAGCGGTTGCCTTGGCAGGAGATCCCGAATTCCTTGTCCTTGACGAGCCGATAAACGGTTTGGATCCGCAGGGAATTATAGAGATGAGAGAGCTTATATTAAAGCTTAACCGCGAGTGCGGAATAACAGTGCTGATCTCCAGTCATATCCTTGATGAGCTTTCGCGTTTGGCTACTCACTACGGATTTATCGACGGGGGAAAAATTATTAAAGAGATGAGTTCCGAGGAGCTGGAACAGCGCTGCCGAAAAAGCACATACATAAACGTCAGCGATATATCGGCACTGGCAAAGGTGCTTGAACGTATGGACATTGAATATAAAATTGCTGATGAAAACGCGGCTTATATTTATTCGGATGTGCAGGTCACAAGGCTTGTAACGGAGCTTTCAAAAGCCGACTGCACAGTTTACAGTATGAAGGAACGGGACGAAAATCTTGAAAGCTTTTATATGAATCTGATCGGAGGCGGTAATAATGATTAAGCTGATTAAGGGCGATTTTTTCAGATTGAGAAAGGATAAAACCTTTTGGCTGATGTTTGTGCTGATGTTTGCCGTCGGAACAGTTCTTCCCGTTGCTCATTACTTGGACAGTATCCACAGCAAAATTGCATGGGCATTGGATTTCAGCTTCTTCATTTATTCATTTCTCGCACCGATCGTTCTTTCTGTTTTGACTTCGCTGTTTGTCGGCAGTGACTACAGCAACGGAACGCTTCGCAACAAGATCATTTCGGGTCACAGCCGAGGAAGTATATATTTATCGAATCTTATTGTCTGCACAGCGGCGGGAATAATTCTGTGTATTGCCTATGCCGTTCCGCATCTTTCGCTGGGATTTCTTCTTAACGGACGCTTCGGCTCGTCTGTAAACACAATTTTAATGTATGCGGGACTGAGCTTAGCAATGACAACTGCCGTTGAGGCGATATTGGTGCTTATAGCAATGCTCTGCAGCAACAAGGCTCATACCGCCGCCGGCTGTATTTTAACGGTGTTCGTGCTTCTTTTCCTCGGCATATACATTACCTCCGCTCTCAATGAGCCGGAATTTCTCCCGGCATATACTTATATAGAGAACGGAGTAACAGTTGAGGAGCCGGAAACGAGGAATCCGAACTATGTAGGCGGAAAAAAGCGTGAGGTCTACGAATTCCTGCAGGATTTCACTTCAGGAGGACAGATGCTTCAGATTGCGGACATGGAGGTGGAGAAACCCTCATTTCTTGCACTGTATGACGGAATTATATTGATACTTGTCACGGGATGCGGATTGGTATTTTTTCGCCGCAGGGATCTTAAATGATACTGATAAAGCAATTGCTTATAGCTCTTTCAAAAAAAGTAAAGTTTTCGCGTAAGTTGTAAAAAATTGTTTACTTTTCTGTTTTGATATGATATAATCACAGAATAATGTATGAAGGGGTTTTTATATGAAGGTATCAGAAATTATAGTTTTTGTAATCTATCTCTTGTTTATGCTCGGAATAGGTTTCTATTTCTTCTTCAAGAGTAGGGACGGCTCGGAAAAGACATATTTCCTCGGCGGCCGTCAGATGGGCGCATGGGTAACGGCTCTTTCCGCCGGTGCATCCGATATGAGCGCATGGGTTCTTATGGGACTTCCGACATCTATCTACGCTCTCGGACTCGGTCAGGTTTGGATTCCTGTTGGCTTGGCTATCGGCTACACGATCAGCTGGATCGTTGCAGCGCCGCGACTTCGCCGTTTTTCGATAGTTGCAAATGACTCAATTACGATTCCGCAGTATCTTACTAACAGATTCCTCTCAAAGTCAAAGGCTTTGCAGGTTATCTGCGCGGTTGTTTTCCTTGTTGCTTACACGGTTTATGCCGCTTCAAGCGTTAAGGCCTGCGGAACCTTGTTCCATACCGTTATCGGTATCAAGGAAACCACTGCAATGTATATAGCGGCGGTTATTATCGTCGGCTATACTTTCCTCGGCGGATTTAACGCTGTTTGCTGGACGGACTTCTTCCAGGGAATGCTTATTCTTGCAGCAATGCTTATTGCTCCTATCGCCGCCGCCTCGGCACTCACACTTTCCGATACGGCTGTTGTTGCTCAGCAGACTCCGGACTTCTGGAACGCTTTCGGAAACTGGAAGGACATTGCTTCCGGACTCGGCTGGGGACTCGGTTACTTCGGTATGCCGCACATTATCATCAGATTTATGTCGCTTAAATCACAGAAGGATCTTAAAAAATCCGCAAAAATCGGTATTACATGGACTGTACTTATCGTTATTTTCGCTGCGCTTATCGGCATTATCGGACGTCTTGCGTTCGGCTTTAAAGAGGAGATCAACGAAGGCTCTCTTGTATTCATTGAGATGGTTCGTAAGATTTTCCCCGGCGTTATTTCAGGCGTACTTCTCTCAGCGGTTCTTGCCGCTTCGATGAGTACGGCAGACAGTCAGCTTCTTGCGGCTGCGTCGTCATTCTCTGCCGACGTTTATCAGCCGGTCATCAGAAAGAACAAGGCAGGCGACAAGGAAATGCTTTGGTCGGGCAGAATCGTTGTTCTTGTAATTGCCGTTTGCGCTCTTCTCATCGCTTCCAATCCGGGATCGGGTTCGATCATGTCGCTTGTTTCAAACGCATGGGGCGTATTCGGAGCTGCTTTCGGTCCTGCAATTATGCTCAGTCTTTTCTGGAAGCGCTTCAATTTCAGCGGCGCTGTTGCCGGAATTGTTGTAGGCGCTGTTGTTGATATCTGCTGGCTTTTGTTCCTTTCGGATCTCGGTATTTACGAGATTATTCCCGGCTTTGCCGCAAGTTTGATCGCAGCCGTTGTTGTAACGCTTTGCACGAAGAAGCCGAGCGGGGATATTGAAAAGCTCTATGACGATTCTGTAGCATATACGGAGTAATCGATTGCGGATATCTTGCTTGAAGAAAAAATTAAGGGGCTGTCGCATAAAGCGGCAACCCCTTTTTGTTGCGGTTTTTTAAACGGTGTACTCATTGTTGGAGTATGCCGTTTTGACGTTTACTCCTTCGATTCTGCCGATCTTGCCGGCGAGGGAGTTAATTATATCCTGCGGAGCATCAAGTGCAACGCTGATAATGTTAATCTCATGCTTTGTGTAGGGCAGACCCATTCTGCCGAGAATATATTCACGGTAATCGTGAAGAACGGCGTTGAGCTGCTCGGCGTTTTCTTTTGATTCAAGTATGATTGCCATAACTGCGACACGTGTTTTCATGTTGTACCTCCGTAGTGAAAAATATATGTTTGTTTTGCACATAAAAATTATAACAGAACATGATTTATCCGTCAATATGTTTTCCTTTATTTCGTGTATTATGTAACATAAACAAAATGCTTGACAAAATGACTTTTCAAGGATAAAATATCCTTGAAAATAATAAAACAATGAACTTTTAATAAGGCAATGACGTCTTTGCGGGTATTTTGCGCCCTCAAAGACGTTTTATTTTTTAAGGAGGTTTTGACCGTGAAATTTACAAAAATGCAGGGGCTTGGAAACGACTATGTTTATGTTTACTCAAAAAAAGAACCGAACGACCCCGAAAAACTTTCCGTCAAGCTTTCCGACCGTCACTTCGGAATCGGTTCCGACGGAATGATCTGGATTTTACCTTCGAAAATTGCTGATTTTAAAATGAGAATCTTCAATGCCGACGGCAGTGAAGCGATGATGTGCGGCAACGGAATAAGGTGCGTCGGAAAATATGTATATGACAAGGGATTGACGGATAAAGATGTTATTACCGTAGAAACACTTTCGGGAATTAAAAAGCTGAAGCTGAAAACGGAAAGGAACAAGGTCAAATCAGTTTCTGTCAACATGGGCAGAGCGGATGCAGGCTTGGTTAACCGAATTGAGATCGGCGGTCGGGATATCGAGTATATACCCGTTTCTGTCGGCAATCCTCATGCCGTCATTTTTGTTGACGATATAAAAAAAGCGGAGATCACTGCCGTTGGACCGGCTATGGAGCATTGCGACAGATTCCCAGGAGGAGTCAATGTCGAATTTGTTCAGGTTCTCTCCGACAATAAGCTCAGAATGAGGGTATGGGAGCGCGGAAGCGGAATTACAATGGCGTGCGGCACGGGATCATGTGCAACCGTTATGGCTGCGATTTCTGTCGGACTTTGCCGATACAACACCGATATCGCCGTTGAGCTTGACGGCGGAACGCTCGTGATAAATATTTCCGAAAACAATGAGGTCACTATGACGGGTCCGGCTGAAATATCATTTGAAGGCGAGGTAAATATATAATGAAACCGAATATGCACTACACAGAGCTTAAGGACACGTATCTTTTTAACACAATTTACAGAAAAACAGACGAATATCTTGCCGCTCATCCGGGCGAGAGAGTTTTGAAGCTCGGAGTCGGAGATGTTTCGTATCCGCTTTGCAGAAAGGTTATTGAAGCGCTGCATGAGGCGGTTGACGATCAGTCAAGAATCGAAACATTCCACGGCTATATGCCGGAACACGGGGCGATGTTTCTTCGTGAAGCAATTGCAAGGTACTACTCAGGATGGAACGTTGAAATGACAACGGACGAGGTATTTGTTTCAAGCGGTGCCTGTGACGATCTCGGCGACCTGCTTGAAATGTTTGACCGTGATAACACGGTGCTTGTAATTGAACCGGCATATCCCGAATATGTTGACACAAATCTGCTTTACGGCAGAAAGGTTATCCATCTTCCGGCAGGAGAGGGGGACGGCTTCCTTCCTTTGCCCGATTACAGCATTGACGCCGATATTATATATATTTGTTCTCCGAATAATCCGACAGGATCGGCATATACCCGCGAAAAGCTGAAAAAATGGGTGGATTACGCCAATAAAAAGAATGCCGTCATTCTTTACGATGCGGCTTATGAAATATTTATAGAGGAAGACGATGTTCCGCACAGTATCTATGAAATCGAGGGTGCGGACACCTGCGCGATCGAGGTTTGCTCTTTTTCTAAGACCGCTGGCTTTACAGGTACAAGAGTCGGATATACAATTGTTCCGATAAAGCTTGAGCGCATGGGAGTAAATCTCAACGCGCTTTGGTCAAGAAACCGCGAAACGAGGACAAACGGTATTTCGTATATACTCCAAAAAGGCGCTTCGGCGGTATTTACAGCCGAGGGACAGAAACAGATACATGAGAGTATTTCCGTTTACAAAAAGAATGCCAAGGTCATTATGGACGCCCTTGACAAATGCGGATTCTGGTATGTCGGCGGTAAAAACTCTCCGTATGTCTGGATGAAATGTCCCAATGACATGGGAAGCTGGGAGTTCTTTGATTATCTTCTTAATGAGCTTCAAATCGTCGGAACTCCGGGCGTAGGCTTTGGCTCATGCGGCGAGGGCTTCCTCAGGCTTTCCGCTTTCGGCGATCCCGATGACACCGCAGAAGCCGCAAAGAGAATCGTCGAGCATTTTGCAAAATAATACTTAAAAAACAGACAAAATAATAACAGGCTGTATCAATAAATCGGATACAGCCTGTTGTGTTTTTATTCCTTTTTATTGTCGTTATCAAGCGAACCCTTTCCGATGTCAAACCAGAATTCCACGCCGCCTTCGGCATTGTTTACGCCGCACTGCTCGGAGTGAGCGTCCTGAATCCCCTTGACAATTGAAAGTCCGAGTCCGAAATGACCGTCATTCCTCATTCGTGCCGCGTCGTGGCGATAGAAGCTGAACCAAAGCTTTTCGAGAACATCTTCCGGAATATTATCGCCGGAGTTAAAGACATAAATTCTGTAGGAAAGTCCGACGTCCTCATATCGAATACGGATAATTTTCGGATCGCCGCCGATATAAGATATCGCGTTTGAAATCAGATTGTTGATAACAAACGGCAGCTTCTTGAGATCCGCCTTTCCGACTATCTGCTCATGAATAAGGTTCTCAACCTTTATGCCGTGCTTCTTAAACACAATTGAGTGCGAAGCAAGATCATCGGCAATAAAGTCGGTGATCGAAAAATCCTCGTAATTCAGCGAATCGGAATTCTGCTGAATGTTTGAAAGACTCATCATATTGACGACCAGATCGTTCATTCGGGTACATTCGTCAATGATCGTATCGCAGTATTCGTTAACGGTTTCTTTATCGTCAAGCGAATATTTGGCGCCCTCTGCGTAGCCCTGAATTATGGCTATGGGCGTTTTTAATTCATGAGATGTGCCGGCAATGAATTCCTCGCGGTACTTCTTCTCAAGCTCCTTTTCATGAAGCTGTTCAAGCAGGAATTCCGACCTTTCCGCAAGCTTTTCCTTCGTTATCATCCATGAAGAATACATTGCATTAATGCTTTCTATGGAAGCGTCAACCTCGGTATTGACGCTCTTTCCTCCGGAGGGTATTCTCAGATTCGGATCGTCCTCGACTGCCATTCGCTGAGTTATCTCTGTAATCTTCTTTATCGGTCCTGTGATTTGCGTTACATAGAAGTAAACCACAATGCTCACGGCGATAAATACGAGCAGAATGATAAGTCCCATAGTTATGCTGACGGTTCTTGCCTGCTGCTCAATCGTTGAGTAGGGTACTGCAACAACAATTTGATATGCGCCGGTAAGACCGGGGGAGGCAAGGACATAAAATTCATATGAATTGTGCGGATTTGTCAGCTTTCCTATGCAGCTGCCGTCCGCATAATCACGGTCAATATCAAAATTACCGTCCTTAAATCCGACAAAAGAGGCGGGTTCCTGCGTTTGAAGTTTCTCAAAATTGCGGTTATAAAACCGATCATAAGAATACTTTGAATAGATGACCTGGGTATATTCGTTTTCCTTATCACCGGGATTCTTGCCGTAAACCTCTATAAAAACAGAAAGCTTACGTTCAATATTCTCAACGTTGCGTATAACTTCTTCGCCCTGAGAAACGTCAACTTTTTTTACATCTTCAACGGCATCTCGGAGATTTGAGAGCGTCATGCCGGTAATAATGTTGGTATAAAGGGAGGTTGAAGTCAAAAGTATAACGCAGAGTATAACCATGAAAATAAGCACAAACTGGAGAAAGACCTGTGCCTTCATGTTGCGGATAAGCGTTTTTTCACCCTCACCGTTCTGTTTCGGATTCAAATCAGTTCACCTCAATTTTATATCCGATACCGTAGATGGTTTTAAGGTGGTTTGAACCCCATGCGCCGAGCTTGCTGCGAAGACGTGCAACGTGAGAGTCAACGTTTCTTGTGTCGCCGACATAATCATAGCCCCAGATGTCATCAAGAAGCTGCTCTCTTGTATAAACTCTTCCTCGGCTTGAGATGAGCTTTTCGAGAATATTGTACTCCTTGAGCGTAAGCTCAACAGGCTGACCGTCAATTGTGACCTGATGAGCATCGTTATTGATAGACAAGCCGTCAAGGGAGATAACGTCCTTATCGGTTCTGACCTTGCCGGAGGATGAACGCTTAAGAAGCACATCAATTCTCTTCATAAGAACGGCAAGGCTGAACGGCTTTGTAACATAGTCGTCCGCACCTGCGTCAAAGCCCATGATCTGATCGTATTCCGCGCTTCTTGCGGTAAGCAGGATAATCGGCACGGACGAGGTTTTTCGAATCTGGCGGCAAAGCTCCCAGCCGTCAACCTCCGGAATCATAATATCGAGAAGGTAAAGGTCGATTTTCTCATCGGAATTAAAAATATCGAGAACCTCACGTCCGGTACTCGCCTCAATGGGGGTATGTCCCGAACGTCTGAGAAAATCACAGACAAGTCTGCGAAGCTTGCTTTCGTCGTCTGCAATAAGAATTTTTGCCATGTTTACCACTCCTGTTTTGTTTATTGTATTAATCAGCTTTTTTTGAAAGCTCTTTAATTGATTTTTCTACGGAAGCCTTATAGCGTTCCTGCATTTTCTCTGTCCATTTGTCAAGCGTTTCCCTTGATTTTTCAATATCCGTTACAATAACTCCGCACGTTCCGTTAAGCAGGGATCTGCACATTTCGGCGGTATCG
>DNGF01000060.1:3231-3416 GCA_003486665.1 Oscillospiraceae bacterium | reverse complement strand
ATCCTGGGGACAGTTTGACGCAAAGAGAATCGGAGAAACGGTCAGGGAATACGATATGACCCGAATTGTTGACCACGCAAGCGGCTGGCATGATCAAAAGGGACCCGAACTTAAGAGCATTCACCAGTACGTTCTTCCGTTCATTCTTCCGAAAGGTGACGGCAGACCTATTGTTCTCAGTGAAT
>DNGF01000060.1:0-3203 GCA_003486665.1 Oscillospiraceae bacterium | reverse complement strand
GTATAATTGAGAATCACGTCTGGAACAGGGAAAAAAGCTTTGGCTATGTCATGTATAAGACAAAGGAAGCGCTCACTAAGGCGTATAAAAGACTCTTTGAAAAGCAGATCATTCCTAATATTAAAAAAGGCTTGAGTGCCACGGTTTATACTCAGGTCAGCGACGTTGAGTTTGAGGTCAACGGTATATATACATATGACCGAGAGCTTCTTAAAATTGACGCCGACACCATAAGAGAGATTAACTCAAAGCTTAAGTATTGAGGTGGAAAAAATGAATACGGGCGATCATAATTTAAGACTTCTGTTTCTTGCCGATATTTTTAACCGCCAGACGGATGAGGATCATGTTTATTCCGCGGTTCAGCTAATATCCTTGCTCGGAAATTACGGCGTAAAATGCGAAAGAAAATCCATTTACCGCGACATTGACGATCTCAAAGAATACGGAATGGATATTGTAAACGTGAGAACACCTAAAAGGGGCTATTATCTCAGAACAAGGAAGTTTTCTCCGCCGGAGGCACGTCTTCTGATTGACGCGGTGCAGGCGGCAAAGTTCATATCCGAAAAGAACACCAAGAGCCTGATCTATAAAATCGGAGGTCTTGTAAGCGAATATCAGGAGGAGGAGCTCAGAGAACAGATTTACGTTGACGGTAGCTTTAAAACGGATAAGGAGGATCTCTACGAAACGATTCGTATTCTTGACAAGGCAATAAAAAACAAAAAACAGGTTATGATCAGGTACTCTAAACGCTCAATCGAAAACAAGTATCTGGTAAGAAGCGAGGGCAAAACCTTTCTTGTAAATCCGTACGCGATGCTTTGGTCGAACGATCACTATTACCTTATCTGCAATAATAATAAATATTCCAACCTCATGCACCTGCGCCTTGACAGAATATTTGAAATTGAACCGCTTAATTCATCTGCAAAGCCGTTTTCAAAGGTTTCGCAGTACAAAGATAAGTTTGATATAGCCGATTATTCCAATAAGCTTTTCAATATGTTTTCGGGCGAACCGGAGAATATAACCTTATCCTGTTCAAACTCTATTCTCGATGAAATCGTTGAAAAATTCGGCGATGATGTACCGATGAAAATTGATGAAGACGATCGGATTCGTATTAAAGCGAATGTCGAGATGAGCGAGGGCTTGGTAAGCTGGATCTTACAGTACGGCGCCGATATAAGGGTTATTCAGCCGAAGTCGCTTGTCAGAGCCATTAAGGAAAAAACAAGGCAAATCTTGGAAATGTATGAATAAATAAAAAAACTACAGTCAACAATCTACTTGCAAACAAAGTAAGGAGTTGACTGTATGTCTTTTTCAAGAAAAATAAAAATCTCACTTTCCGTCGGTATAATTATTGCTGTTGTATTCTCAATTTGTTCGTTCGCCAAAACCTCGGATGAAATACGTTCCGATGTATTAAGACTTCATGTTATCGCAAATTCCGATTCAAGCGTTGACCAGAACCTTAAGCTCAGAGTCAGAGATTACATTCTGAATGAGGGCAAGGAAATATTTAACGGCAGCGTAAACGTTGAAAATGCCGTTGAAAAAATCGAACCGCTAACTCCGGAACTTGAGAATTCGGCAAGAAATTTTATCAGAAGCTCAGGCTTTGATTATGATGTGCATATAACGCTTTCCGATGAATACTTTACCACAAGAACATATGAAACCGTTACTTTACCTGCCGGCAAATATCTGGCGCTGAGGGTCGTTATCGGATCGGGAGAGGGTCATAACTGGTGGTGCGTGATGTTTCCGCCGATGTGCGTTCCTGCCGCGGACAAAAAAGATGAAATCGAAAATGTCTTCACGGATAAAGAAATCAAGCTTGTCGAAAGCAAGCCGAAATATGAGCCGAGATTCAAGGTCATCGAAATATATGAGCAATTAAAGGAAACTATTTCCGAGAAAACAGGACAAGCGCAATAAATTGTTTAAAATACACAGTTTTTAAAAAGAAAATAAGCGAATATCTATAGTAATATATAATAAAAAACCTGCTTTGTTTTTGTACGAAAAGTAGGTTTTTTGTTTTTTAATTTACAATAGGTTATGGAATGTGATAAAATTAAATAAATTATAACGTGTGCTTTACAAACACGCAGCAGAAAGAGGGTTTACTGATGGCTAAAGGTAATTTTTGGCATAATCTGTTCGGAACTAACCCATACGAGGGTATTCAGCCGAAAGAGGTTATCGCATACAGCGTAACGGGCTTCGGTCAGAATTTTATATGTACTATCATCGGATCGTTTCTGACGGTTTTCATGACCGATGCGCTTCTTTTCGGCGCGGTTGAAAAAGGCACCCTTTTCAGAAGCATGAACGGTGCGATGGCGGTCGCTTTTCTTATGCTCTTTACAAGAATCTACGATGCGCTCAATGATCCGATCATGGGCTCGATCGTTGACCGGACTCGAACAAAATGGGGCAAATGCCGTCCTTATCTTAAATGGATGGCTATTCCGATCGCGGTAACGACCGTGCTTTGCTTCTGCCCGTTTCTTGAGCCGAAGTCAAAGACAACCTTTGCTGTGATCTCCGTTCTTTATGTTATCTGGTCGATGGTATATACCGTTGCCGATGTTCCGTATTGGGGTCTTTCCACCTGTATGACAAACGATACGGTTGTCAGAGGTAAGGTGCTTACCTTTGCACGTCTTGTCTGCACACTCGGCGCAGGACTTGTCACTGTCGGCGTGCCGATCATAACCAACGCCGTCACGGCAAAATTCAAGGATGCAGAGGGTAATGTTCTTCCAGAATATATATCTCAGAATGCCGAAACGCTCAAGTGGACTTACTTTATCTGTGCGCTTGTCCTTGTCGTGGTTTCGATTCCGATGTTCTATTACGGCTTCAAAAACACAACTGAAAGATTTACTTCAAAGGACGCTCCGCCGTCACTCGGACACAACCTTAAGCTTCTGTTTAAGAACAAGCAGCTGCTTCTCGTTGTTCTTTCGGGTATTCTCGGCGGCGCAAGAACGGTTTATACATACACAGGCGGACTTTATTTTGCAAAGTATGTTCTTAACAACGAGGGACTTTTCAGCCTTATAACAATGCTTATCGTTCCCGGCGGACTTGTTGCTTCGATCCTTGTTCCGTGGATGACAAAGAAATTCACAAAGAAATGGGCGTACATTTACGTTCATATTCTCGGCGCTGTCGTTATGTTT
>DNGF01000153.1 GCA_003486665.1 Oscillospiraceae bacterium | reverse complement strand
GAGGTAAAAAATGTCAGCATACTTTTTAATCTTAATAAAGAAAAGGTTGACAATTTAAAAGAGTATTTCGTTAAGCTTATAAAGCATCAGCTTATGTTTACGGAATTCTGGGCGCTGAAGGATATCTCTTTCACTGTTGAAAAGGGCGAAAGACTCGGAGTTCTCGGCTTTAACGGTGCCGGAAAAAGTACGCTTTTGAAGACCGTTGCCGGTGTGCTTAAGCCGACAAAGGGTTCTGTAAAGGTTCGCGGAGTTATAGCGCCGCTGCTTGAACTCGGAGCGGGCTTTGACAGCAACTATTCGGGCAAGGAAAATATTTTCCTCTACGGTGCCACGATGGGATATTCAAGAAAGTACATCGAGAGCAAATACGATGAGATAGTTGATTTTTCCGAGCTTAAGGATTTCATTGACGTTCCGGTTAAGAACTATTCTTCCGGTATGAGAGCAAGACTCGGCTTTGCAATTGCAACCGCCGTTGAGCCTGAGGTTCTGATTCTTGACGAGGTTCTTTCCGTCGGAGATGCAAAGTTCCGCCAGAAGAGTGAAAATAAGGTCAGAAGTATGTTTGACAAGGGCGTTACGGTTCTTTTTGTTTCGCACAACACGGAACAGGTCAGAAGACTTTGCGATAAGGCAATTATTCTCCAAAAGGGTCAGATAATCGCTTCGGGTGAAGTAAACGAGGTCTGCGACACCTACGACAGAATGGTTAATAAAAAATAATTCTTTGAGGGACAGAGAAAAACGGAGGGTCGTATGAAAAAGTTTTTTTATACCGTTTATGCGATCATGTTCGGCATTTTTCGCATATTTCCTTTGAAAAAAAATAAAATAGTTTTTCTTTCCCCTCATAACGAGGACTTTAATGACAGCCTCGGCTTTGTTATGGAAGAGGTTATCAGACGGGATGATTTCAGGGTCATTCCGATCACGGGCAGAGATCTTAAGCCTGATTCGCGGCATTTGGCGAAAAGCATCGGAAAGCTGATTTCGTTCTTTACGGTCAAGGCTTTTCACCTTGCAACGGCAGGGTATGTCTTTCTCAATGACAACTTTATGCCGATGGGTAAGCTCAGATTCAGCAAAAAAGCCGTTATAACTCAGCTTTGGCACGCTGAGGGCGCCTTTAAAAAGTTCGGTCTTGATATTGAGCAGCCGGAAAGCGTCAGAGGGCTGGAAAAGGCGGGAAACTCCAAGCTGACATATGTTGTTTGCTCCTCTGAGGATGTCGCGCCGATCTATGCAGGTGCATTCGGCGTTTCGGATTATAAGGTTTTGCCGCTCGGCTCGGCGAGGTCGGATTATTTCTTTAAAGCTTTTAATGAAAAGCGGCTCAGAGCGGATTTTGACAAAAAATATCCTCAGTGCAAGGGCAAAAAGCTTGCGCTGTATGCTCCGACATTCAGAGATAATCCCGCAGATGACAGCAGGATCCTTTCTTTCTTTGATGTTGAAGCCTTTAACGAACGCTTCGGCGAAGAATATGCCTTGCTGATTCGTTTACATCCGCAGGTTCGTTCGGATGTTTCGATCCCGAACGGGGCGGTCGATATGTGCGGCTATGATAATACGCTTGAGCTGATGAAGCTTTGCGATCTGCTTATAACCGACTATTCGTCTATCTGCATGGACTTTTCTTTGCAGGATAAGCCTGTGTTCTTCTACGCTTTTGATCTTGACCGTTATGAAAAGGATCGTTCGTTTTACTTTGATTACGAAAGCTACGTTCCGGGACCTGTTGCAAAGGATTTTCAGACGCTTCTTAATCTTATCAACAGCACGGTATCCGAAACATACAGGCTCAGAAGATATGATTTCAATTTTGCCAACTTCGGCACGCCTGACGGAAAAACGGCGGAAAGAATTGTTGACAGGATAATTTATCAAAAGTGAATATTATTTAAGTATCCCTCGAAGCTATGCTTTGGGGGTATTTTTGTATATTCTGAAATAAAATATAAACTGTTTATAAACGGGATTTGTGTAGTTCGTATAAAGAATTAAAATGTTGTATAATTATTTTTTTCGACAAATTATTATAATAAAAAAATTAGATATTTTTTAGAATTTGTATATAATTCATAGAAAAGAACTGTATGTTGTTGATTTTGGTTGAAACGCATTTATTATGTATGATAAAATTTCCGACAAAGGTGGCAAAGTGTTTTATTGTGACGTTTTTTACAAATTTGGATCTTTGAAAATGTTACATATTACCAAGTTTGCCATTGCATGGGAGGTAGTAAAATGACTAATAAGCTCGCCAAAATCGGTAAAAGCACGTTGAGCGTTATATTGTGCCTGACGATGCTCCTTACAACATTTTGCTTTTTTGATATCGGGTCAGTGATATCGAATGCACAGGTTAAGGTTACCGAGAACAACAAGATGAAAGGCACTCTTTCAAGCCAGTTCATGTATGCACCGGAGATTGCTTATCTCAAACCGGGCAGCAGTACATTCAAGTACTTCAGCAACTATGACCCGGCAAGCGGTAATGCAATCAGCACCAATGATGCAACATCAAGACTTGAATTTGACTACAAGGGTGCAACGGAGGTTGCCGTTGCGGTCAATAATGTCTACTACAAGGGTGCAAACGGCGATACCGATTTTTCAGGTACATTGAAGATTAACGGAATAACAATTTCTTCAAGCGGATACGCCAAGGCTTCGGCAATATCGGAGTCGTGGAGTTCAAGCACGGTGACTGTTGCAAGCAATTCAGCCGGCGGCACATTGAACTTTAATCTCAATGCAATCGGTGATGAATTGGATAAAAGCATCAACGCGGAAGGTGTATGCTGTTCTCTTGACGGCACAACAAGGGGAACGACCTATTTTATTCAGTGGGTATTCCGCTATAAGGTTGACGGAAAATATCACTTTGCGTTTATGTATACGGGCGTTTATGTTCCTCTCCTTGATCAGGCAGGATGGTCAACAACGCAGAAATACATCGTCGGCGGTAATAACCCGACAGAGAACCACGCATGGACTTTTGTTACCGGTGCAATGAAATATTCGGGCGGTAACAGGCACTCCATGTTTACCGGCACAGCTGCGAACACTCTCAGAGCCACTCCGCTTGTATCATTTTCGGGACGCGCTCAGAAAGAGCCCGGCTACACAATCCCCTGCGGCAGCGATCAGGCACTGAACGGGGCGAACTTCTCGGAAACAGGTTCGAAAAATACGCTTGTTTATGAAAAGGGATCAAGAGGTGCGAACGAAGTATTTTATGACACACAGAGCCTTAAAGCGCCTTCTAATTACTCCGGAACGGTTACGGGTCAGGCAACGTTGACAAACGATGAGGGAAAAGTGACTGAACTCGACAAGGGTATTACCGGCGGTATGTCGTATGTTGTCGTCGATACATCAAGATACACCAACTATAACCAGCTTCCTTTCCTGAGAGCCGGTTATGCACAGTTCTATCATGACCAGGACGGCAGCGGTAACAAGCTCAATTCGATTAAAAGTACAAAGAGAATATACAAGGGCGGAACAACCTCCGTTACATATACCGATAAAATTGTTGCCGAAAGCGTTGACACGAGCAACTACAAGGATCATGACTCATATTCGGTTGCCCGCGGACTTTACAAGCTGGGCGGCGATATCGTTGACGGTGTTGTTATGCTTGACGCATGGTTCTTTAACGGATTTAAGTACTTCTGGGGCGGAACCGAGAACCTGGGTGTTCATCAGATCACCGGTCTTTATACAGAGGCTGTCAATAAGCAGGAATTCCGTACAGTATATAACGATGCGGCTCACTCTCATATTGACTACAAGACCTACGGTTCAAGCTATCAGTCATATTACGATGAATTGAAGTCGGTATCTGAGGTTCTTTGCGATCCGCAGAACTATCTCGGGGATAAGAAGAGCACTCCTCTCAGCGGTACCGATACTGTAAGCGGCTCTGTAAAGAATATTGAAAAAAATATAGTCAACAGCATTTCTACTACCGATGACTATGTTTACTTCTATGTTCCCGAAGTAATTTATCTTGCACCGGCTTCAAGAACATTCCAGTATTATGCGGATATGTCTGCGGTATCGCTTAGCAACGGTGTTTGCACTCCTACGGTTAATTCATCAAGTAATGATACAACAGGTAACATTTATTTCTATTATAAAAATGCAAGCAAGGTTAAGATCACCCAAAGCGGTGCAGCAAGTGTTTCTTTGAGCGGAGGAAATATAACTTCATTTAACTCATATGTAAATACCTCGCAGACATCTGTTACAACGGCTAACATCACCGGAGGTATGGCATCCTCAACGGAATCCGAATATATAACATGGACGGCAACATATGTTGAAGATAATGTTGAAAAAACCGTTACTGCTATATCGTATATTTATTATCCGTATATCGGTTCTGTTTCTGCTGCAGCGCTCGGACGAGACAGTTCGGGTGAATGTGAATCTGCAACGAGTGTTATTTGGGGTATTCACGGTTTAAAAGAAAATGTATATAAGAATATGAACATTTTTTATGCAACCAATTCATATTCGACTTCTGACCACGGTAATACAAAGAATGGATATGGCGGAGGATACAGTCCGCGCCCGATTTTGACTAAACCGACTTATGATACTAATGGTACCGGTTATCGTTGGTTTAATAGAAATGACCCATACAACAATACAAAAGTTTACAGCACTGCCTCAGGTTTTGACGGAATGTCGTATGTTTACAGAGATTCAGGTAATGGCGGTATGGTTGCTGTATCCGGTATCGGTTCGTTATATGTAGATACAAGCCGATATACTAATTTCGGACAAATACCGAATTTTGCTATGTTTACGAATCACGACTCTGATAGCTCTATGTGCAGATATGCCGAGATAATGACAAAGTCTGTTAACTCAAGAACTTCGGGTAGTGCAGTTCAGCAAACCGTTGTTAAGGGCGATAAAACGACATATTCATCAACTACTCCTCAGGCATATAATATCAGCGGAACAAATTTATCGAGCATTTCTACAAGCGGTGTTGCGTCATTTATTCTTTATGCTTATACTAACAATTCAGATAAAAAAGGCGAATGGACAAACGCTTATTCTGCCGTAGATGTTTTTGCTTCAGACTATTCAGGCATCCGTAAGGCTATTGAATATGCAAATAAGTACAGCTACGCACTGCAGGAGGATTACTTTAATACATCCTCATCCGAATGGTTAACTTATAAAACAAAGCTTGCTGCCGCACAGGAGGCTTTGGTAAAGGTTGACGGCAGAACAGCCGATTTTGATTCAAAGGTTGGCTACGGTGTTTTCCCGGAGGGCAATGTAACAGGCAACGGTCTTGCTAAGGCTCTTAAAGATGCTGTTGACAAGCTCATGAACTCAACACGCGGCACCTCACCGAGATACACAACGAAAATGACCGCTAAACAGACCAATGTCGGTCTTGTTGCAAACAGCAACGGCACATTTACGGTAGTATCAATTGCAGAAGCGGTTGCCAATAAGACAGCCGAGATTTCAAAGACATTTTTGCCTTATGATAAGGTTGAATTTTCTGCCGAGCAGTACGACGGATTTAAGTATGTCGGTTACATAAAAGACGGAGCAGCGGCTAACGGAAATGCTTTGTCCTCAACCGATTATAATAATATGGTTAACAGCACCGACCCTGTTTCCAAGTCAAAGAATGAAACTCTTGCTTTCGGAAATGCAAAGCGCCAGAATTATAATTACACGTTCTATTACCTTGTAAATCCCGATGTTTTCTTTGATAATGAGTTTAACTTTGACGGCTGGGCAGGTAAGATTCTCTCTGACGCTCAAGGTGCAAGCGGCGGTACAGCGTCGTTCGATTTTGCAAAGAATAGCTATACCATTACTTCAAACGGAACAACAAGCGAAGTTAGATTCCTCAGCAAGCAGGGCAGTGCAAACTATCTTGGTTCGAGAATTGACGACACTACAACGCTCATTCCGGGACATACATACCGCTTGACTTACGCGGTTATAGGAACAGCTGCCACAACGGCGCACGTTTCTGTGTTTATGCTCCAGAACACAACGTCCACAAGCTATGATTACGTCAGACCTGCAGGTGCAACTACAGGCGAAATAAATCTGAGTACATCTGTTCAGGCGAATGTTTCGACTACTCATACCGCAACCTTTACCGTTAAGGAGGGTTACACCTATCCGTCCTTGAGATTGGGTATTCACGGCGGAAACGACTCGGCAGGTAACGGTATCAAAGTTCCCAGCGGAGTATCGCTGACATATTCCGATATTTATCTTCAGGATATTACGACTCCGAGCGGATTTGATGATGACGTTACAGAAGCAACGCCGCACGCGGTTTTAGGCTTGACCCCCGGCTCACAGATCGGCACAATGGCAAGCATCTCAAGAACCGGTTATGCCTTTGACGGCTGGTATGACAGTCAGGATTCGACAGGCAACGGCAAAAACACAGATTCATACAAAAAAGCATATACTTCAACTTCAACTGTCGACAACTACAACTTAAGACTTTATGCAAAGTGGACAGTTGCCCCCGAATTGATGTTTGACAATGAGTTTGTTTTTGACACATGGGCAAACAATGTAAGCTTCGGCTCCGGTAACATGAAAATTGACAAGGGCTCTAACCTTGTTTATTTGAACAATACAACAACGAGTACTGACACATCGACAGGACCGTATGAGGGTACAAGCGCATATAAAATTGCAGTAACTCCCGGACATACATACAGAATTCGTATGAATGTAACAATGGGATCAACCGCAGGTACGGTTGACTTCATGGCTTTTGCATTTAATAACGAGGGATTGTCAACTCCGGTAGCCGGAAATTCTACGGCATATCGCAGAAGACCCGCAATTTCTCTCGCTGCTAATCAGACGGGTACGCTTCAGACGAAGCCCTCAAGCGAAACGAATAACTCCGATGAACAGGATTTCGTTATGCCTGCTGACGCAAAATATTTGACTATTCGTTTGGGTATCAGATCGGCGAACACATCCGCAACATTTAGTGATATTTATATTCAGGATATTACAAGTCCTGCAGGAGTTGCCGATGATGTTTCAGAGGCTAACCCGATAAATAAGGTTAAGCTTGCAGGCGAAACTGTAGGTACTCTCGCAGATATCAGCAGAACAGGCTATACTTTCGCAGGCTGGAACACAGCTAAGGACGGCAGCGGCACGACTTATACCGAGTCTTCAACAATGCCGTCAAGCAATACCCAGCTTTGGTCACAGTGGACTCTTAATTCGTATCTGACCGCATTTAATGAAAATCATGACAATCTGCGCGAGAACTGGTTCTCTCCGAATTTCTCAGGAACGATATCTCAGGGTTCCGTTTCCGCAACGGCTGTCGGAAATAATCAGATTAAGATAAACGGTTCGACAAGCACAGATTTCTGGATCACAACCGTTCCGTTTACCATACCAGACGCAGAGGGCGACTCATATTATAAATTCAGTATTGATTATATCAATTCTTCAAGCCCGACTAAAGGCTGCCTCGTTTTGGAATTCCTTGATGAAAACAGGAACATCTTTAAGGACAGGCTTAAGATTGACGCAAGCAGTTCTCAGTCTGCCGTTATAACGGTACCCGAAAGCGTTGCTTCTCAGATCGCTTATTACAGCCTGAGAATTTGGCATGGTGAAGGCGATACTGCCGCAACCTACAATAATGTAGTTGTTGAGCCTCTGTTTGAAAAGGTAAGCTCGGCATCGGATTCAATCAAGAATCAGAGCAATTTCTTTGCTAAATATCTTCCGTTCAATTCGACTTACGGCAGCAATCTCCCGACTCCGACAAGAACAGGCTATACCTTTGACGGTTGGTACACGGCAGCTACAGGCGGCACAAAGATTACGTCTTCAAGTGCAACTCCTTCAAAGGATACCGCAATCTATGCTCACTGGACGGTAGATAACTTCACCCTGCGCTACAATGCAGGAAAGCCGGCAGGGGCGCCGACAAATACGAATGTAACGAATATGCCCGGAAACCAGACGCTGACCTATGATACGGCTTCAAAGATAAGCACGACTGTTCCGAAGCTGGACGGATATACGTTTGCAGGCTGGAAAGCAACAACAGCCGGAACTCTTGCAAATAACGGAAAAGCTTGGGCATCTGGTGCGGATATAACCAAGGCAGACGTAAATCAGATGTATGCCGATTGCGGCGGCAAGGGTAAGGTTTATGACGTAACTGCTCAGTGGAATATAAATCAGTATTCCGTAACCGCACAGGCATACGGCGACATTTTCAGCTCCTCTCAGTTTGCGGCAAACAGGGGCGGTAAGGTTAAGGTAGGTACGGCGGCGCAGGGTACAAGCTCTTCGCTTAAGATCAATTACAATACCACCACAACAATAACCGCAACGGCTGATCCAGGATATGAATTT
>DNGF01000236.1 GCA_003486665.1 Oscillospiraceae bacterium | reverse complement strand
ATTAAGAAAGGATAGTGAACGTAATGAAAAACGGCATAAAACGTATCGGCGCATTGTTTATGGTAATTGCGCTGTGCTTCTCTGTTGCGTTTGAAGCGGCGGCAGCCGGCTATCCGGACTACTACCCCAACACCCACAGAAACACCGGTTCACACATTGCGGATCTCATAGGGGTTGCAAAAACTCAGCTCGGTTACACTGAGCTTGACGGTTCAGGCAATCCGATCCCGTCCACAAGCGACGGCGGATATACAAAATACGGTGCCTCGTTCGGAGAGCCGAACGGCGCATGGTGTGCGTACTTCATTTCATGGTGTGCTTCGCAGGCGGGAATTCCGTCGTCAATTGTTCCCCGACTCGGCAACTGCGGAACCCTCACCGACTGGTATCAGAGCAGATCTATTTATTATTCACGCTCCTCCGGCTACGTTCCGAAACCCGGCGACATGGTATTTTTTAACTGGAGCGGCGGTTCAAGCGCACAGCATATCGGAATCGTTACAGGCGTTTCGGGAGGAAGTCTTTTCACCATTGAGGGCAATACCGACGGCGATGAAGGCTATATGTGCAACGGCAGAACGAGGGAATTGAACGCCTCATACGTTTTAGGCTACGGAGTTCCGAATTATAACGACGCATCAACATATGTCGGCTCCTACGCGTTTGCCGCCTCAGTTTCATCGTCAAGTGCGTCACGGTCGAATTCGACTGCATACGGCAGTAACCTCTCCGTTGTAACCACCACCGCAACGGGCATAACCTGCAACGATGCAACGCTCAACGGTTCAATCAAGAACACGGGCGGCAACTACATCTCCGCGGCAGGCTTTTTCTTCGGCTCGGACAAGAATAATCTTACTAAATATTCCGTTGTTTCCGGCAGTTCGGCAAAATCCATTTCCCTGAGCATGACGGTATCCAAGAAATTCGGCAAGCTGAAGCCGAAAACAACCTATTACTACAGAGCATATGCCACAATAAACGGCAACCTGTATACAGGTCCGATGTACGCCGTTGTGACCGTCAGCGACAAGCCGCAGCAGTTGGTTCTCAGCGAAAGCACGGTCAATGTCGGAATCGGTCAAACGGCCGAGATCATGTGGGCGCAGCTGCCTGTCGGTTCAACCGACAAGGGCGTAACATGGACCTCCTCGGATCCCACGGTTGCCGTGATAAGCAACAGCGGCATAATAACGGGCATGGGCTACGGCAAGGCTACGCTTACCGCAACCACGAACTACGGTTCCGCTTTCGCCGCTCTCGATGTTAACGTTCTTATCGGCAAGCCGCAGAATATCAGCCTTACCAACATCTCAAAGGATGAGATAGGCATAAGCTGGGAAAAGGTTGATAACGCCGACGGATATGTAATCTATCGCTGCGAAAGCTCCGACGGAAAGTTCAAGGAGCATAAAAAGCTCGACGGCAGCCAAACAAGCTTTGTTGACAAGGATGTAAAAGAGGGTCACAGATATTATTACAAGCTGAAAACCCTTGCCGAAAACGAGAAATATGACAGCGATATAACCGATGTTTTATATATCACGGCAAAGCTCCCTGCGCCCGTTATCGAAAAGGCGGAAAACGACAAAAACGGGTTCGGACGTATCAGCTGGAATAAAATTGACGGCGCGGAAAAATATGTCGTCTACCGTTCGAGAGCCGTTGACGGAGTTTATGTTGCAATCAGCGACGTAAGAAGCACAAGCTTTACGGATTTCTCGGCAACGCAGAGCGGAGAATACTATTACAAGGTCGTTGCATTCGCGAACAATGAACGTGCAACAGGGTCTTTCTCCGATATTGCATCAATCAGGGTTTCCGGCGCATACGCAAGCGAGGATGAAATCGAAACCGTGAAAACGATCCAGCGTCAGCGAGAAAAGCAATTTGACGAAAAAAATGTTTTCACAAGCAAAACAGGTTTAATTAACATAATATAAAGCTAATCGACAGTACCCTTTTCGGTGCTGTCGATTTATTTTTAATGTTGCTTTTAACGAATGATTATTATATAATTGTATCATTAAAGCACGGAGGAAAAAGGAAATCATGCTCAGACTTGTTACAGGAAGAATCGGCAGCGGTAAAACATCGCGGATATATGACGAGATCGGCAAAAGAATAGAGCGCGGCGGCAGCGTAACCCTCATAGTTCCGGAGCAGTTTTCTTTCCGCACGGAGAAGAAGATGCTTGAACTTTTCGGCGCCAAAGGTGCGGACAGAGTTGACGTTGTGAGCTTTTCTTTTCTTGCAAAAAACCTTCTGAAAAAATACGGTCTTAATTCAAAGAATGCCCTTGACGACAGTACGCGCGCCATGCTTATGAGCGTTGCGCTTGATGAGATCGGCGATGATCTGCAGGTTTATTCGCGTCACAAATACAGCCCTGCCGTTATTATGCAGATGCTTAAAACGGTCAAGGATTTCCGTCAGTTTTCAATAACGGAGGATAAGCTGGAGGAAACGATCGCACGCCTTGACCCGTCGCTTTTAAGAGATAAGCTCAGCGAAATTTTGCTTA
>DNGF01000231.1:5140-5314 GCA_003486665.1 Oscillospiraceae bacterium | reverse complement strand
TCGATATTCCGGGGTTCACGGCAATGATGAAGCCAACATTGATAAGCTTCTTAAAAATCTTGACGGAGTGCCGAGAGAGAAAAGAACGGCAAGGTTTGTTTGCGCCGCGTGCTGTGTTTTTCCAAACGGCAAAAAAATAACCGCACGGGGCGAATGTGAGGGTGAAATTCTCAA
>DNGF01000231.1:4947-5109 GCA_003486665.1 Oscillospiraceae bacterium | reverse complement strand
GTGAAATTCTCACTGAAAGGCACGGAAACGGCGGATTCGGTTACGACCCTGTTTTTATGGCTGACGGCAAACCCTTCGGAGAAATTTCCGCTGAAGAAAAGGATTCGATGAGTCACAGAGGCAAAGCGCTTAAGCTTATGGCTGAAAAATTAAAAGAAATAG
>DNGF01000231.1:0-4900 GCA_003486665.1 Oscillospiraceae bacterium | reverse complement strand
AAGTATGGAAGAAAAAATGACAAGCAAAAGACGCGCGGAATTAAGAGGAATGGCAAACAGACTCGATCCGCTTTTCCATGTTGGTAAAAGCGGAGTTACTCCGGCGGTTATTGCACAGACCAATGAAGTATTTAACACTCATGAGCTTATAAAGCTCAAGGTTTTACTTGAGAGCGCGCCGGAAAAACCGCGTGAAATTGCCGAAAAAATTGCTGCACAGACCGATTCGCAGGTTGTTCAGGTTATCGGCGGAAGCATTATTCTTTACAAAGAAAATCCGGACATCGAAAACGGAGTCGTAAAGAAAAAGAAAACACCTGAAAAGAAAAAATCGGGAATCGGCAAGGGCGCCAAGGATTTCAAAAAAGTCTTTAATGCGAAGAAGAAAAAGGAAGAAGAACGTCAGGCGGCAGAAAGAGCAAGATACAACAGAAGCCGCTGGCGCAACTTCAACGGCGGATATTCAAAATAAATTAAAGGAGATCGTGGTATGGACAAAAACGATAACAAAACAATAGCCCAAAACAAAAAAGCATACCACGATTACTTTGTTCTTGAAGAATACGAAGCAGGAATTGAGCTTTTCGGTACCGAGATAAAGTCGATCCGTCAGGGAAAGCTTAATCTTAAAGACGCTTGGTGCAATATTGTTGACGGTGAAATATTCGTAAACGGAATGCACATAAGTCCTTACGATCACGGCAACATTTTTAACCGCGATCCGATGAGAGTCCGAAAGCTTTTGATGCACAAAAAAGAAATCAACAAGCTTTTCGGAACGGTCAAGCAGGACGGCCTTTCGCTCATTCCCCTTTCCGTTTATTTCAAGAAAGGCAGAGCAAAAGTTAAGGTTGGACTTTGCAAAGGTAAAAAGCTTTACGATAAGCGTGACGTCGCCGCAAAAAAGGATGCCGCAAGGAACATCGAACGCGCGATGAAGGAACGCTTTCAGTGATAAAAAATTGTTATACATGGGGATGAAAGGATTTCGACGGGGATTTTGAACCATGATAAGCGAGCAGTGGCGCGGAACCACTTTAAAAGCCGTAGTTTATAAAAATAAACGACAACAATACTCAGTTAATGGCTGCCTAAGTGCGGCCCATCCTTCCCGGAAGTACTGCGGTCCGGATAAGGGTGTCGATCAGCAGTGAACGTGAATGAATGAGTAGCCTTGTAATTCATCATGACCTAAAGGATACCGTAGATGAAAGCCTGTTTGTCGGCGCTCATTGAGGGGAATCTTAAAAGATATACTACGCTCGTAGAAAGTTGTGGGAATTGATTTTCGGACGCGGTTTCGATTACCGCCATCTCCACCAAAATAAGGGTATTTTACCCATGTTTAAACACACATCAAAAGCTATAAAAACGTTGATTTTACGTTATTTTCGGCTTTTGGTGTGTGTTTTACTATAGTTGTAATATAGTTAAAACTGTTCACGTTGCAGTCACCGTTGCAGTCATTTAACAGTCAAAAACATAAAGCAATGTAAAAAAATAAAATATACCCGATCTCTTCGTGAGAACGGGCATAAATAGATATTTACATTTATTAATCTTTATTTTTTTGTGCAACTATATCCGCTCGAATAAGCTGTTTTATATACCCTGCTTTATTGGGAACACTTTCGAGTTTCTCGATAATATCTTGCTCAGTCGTAGTAATGCAATCAATCTTAAACTGTTTTTTGTATTTTTTTGCATACCTTTCTTGTGGGGTTTGCTTACGTTCACTCATATCGTCACTCCTAAAATAAGTCATTTTCTAACACGTATTCCCTAAGATCCTCTGAAGATTTGCAAATAATCTTTGGAAGATCAAAGACAGCCGAGATTTTGCCGTAAATGACTTTCACCGTCCATTTGTCTTCATGTTCAGTTACGGCATATTCTTTCCCGTTTTTTTTGATATCCATAAAATGCCTCCTATTGCAATTTAGTTGTATCTATGATAAAATAGGACTTATGGGAGGGGCTTTCGCCCCGTCCCTGCCTATGAGTTTTATTAACTCTTTGGCTTTGCCTTGCTTGGTTTCGGCTTTTGCATAGTGATTGTAACCTTAACGCTCTTAACTGTTTCGTTACTTTCAACCGCTTTTGCTAAATCTTGCAAGGCTTTTGTTATATTTTCCATTGCTTTCTACCTCCTTTCTGTAATATATTATACCATAGTCGTACGACTATGTCAAGTGTTTTTTTAACTTTTTCATTTATTTTTTTAATTATTGTTATAGACTTCATAATTGTAGGCTGTGGCTAATTTTATAGCCATAAACGCAAAAAATCCCCGGATTACCACTATTGAAGTGATATCCGGGGATAAGTTTTATTTTAGCAAGTTACAGGCAAGTTAAATCACTTCGCAGCCAGCACATAGCAAGCACGGATTGTCTGCGGACCGGCGAGGCCGTCAACAGTTATGCCTGCGGCTTTCTGCACCTGCTTCGTTGCGGTCTTTGTGCCTGCGCCGAAGATTTCGTTGTTGTCAACGCCCTGAGCGATGATGCCTTTCTTCTTGAGCAGTGCAAGAAGCTGCTTGTATGAGTAGACAGCAAGATTTCTGTCACCCTCCTTGAGGTAACTGCCAAGGTTCGGTGCTTCGATCTTCACTGCTGCAGTTGTCGGCTTGCTCGGTGTGGTAGGCTTTGCGGTCGGCAGCTTTACACCGAGATACTTTGCAACGCCGTCAGCGATCGCATAACCGAACACCTTGCGCTTGGCTTCGGTGTTGATAATCTGAATGTCGGTTGCATTATCGATAAATGCACATTCAACAAGAACCGCCGGAGCGTCCGTCATACGGATCATGCCGAAATAGTCTGTTCCGTCATCATCAATTCTCGTCTTAATGCCTCTTGTGTTCTGACGGATAGCAAGTGTAGCGTCAACAATGGACTGTGCGAGCTTCTTGCCGTTCGGGGAAACGTGGGAGTAATAAACCTCAGAGCCGTCACCGCCGCCTGCGTTAATGTGAATATCCATGCAAACGTCAGCCTTGAAAGCATTGGAAGCAGCAACCTTTGAGTTGATTGACGAGTCACAGTCGGTTGTACGGCTGATTTTTGTTTCAATGCCGTACTGCTTCAAACGCTCATTACAATACTTGCCGATTGAAAGTGTCAAGTCCTTTTCCAAAAATCCGTTGCCGACAGCTCCCGAATCGGAGCCGCCGTGTCCGATGCCGACATATACCTTTTTAGCCATTGTCGTCACCTCCATTCAATACCTTGTCAGCCTCCTGTGCTTTGTTGGTAAACGAATTGTTCTGCCACCATGACCAGACCGAACCGATGACGGTCAGGATATATGTAGCATATTCCTGCCACTGGTCTACATCAATAGCTTCGCTTCTTTTGCCGAGAATAACAGCAAGCTGGCTGATGAGTGCAAGCAGAAGAACTATTGTTCTCGCCCATGTCTGCGCTGTTACGCCCTTAAGATTGATTTTCTTCATTTGAGATTCCTCCTTATTTGGTTAAAAATGTAATTAAAGCCGTAATTATTGCGTTCACTATTCCGGTCACAACGACCGCAACAATTGTGTCCGATATTTTGTCGGCTCTTTTCTTGGCTGATTCTGCCGGCTGATGTTCAACGTCCGTCAAACGTGCCGAAATGTCGTCAAGCTTATTATTGTTCTGCTCAAGCATTTCTCTGTTGTCCGCCGTCTGATTGGCTATCTTTTCAACCGCTGCTACAAGTTTCCTGAACTCTTTTTGTTCGTCCTTTATTTCTTTGATATAGTGAAACAATGTCACATTCTCGCTTTCGAGCTTTGCAATTCGTTCCTCTGTCGATATGTTTTCACTCATATACTCACCTCACATCAGCCCAAAGGCTTTAAGAATTACGGCGCAGATTGGCAAAATCACATTAAAGGCAATCGCCGACCCTGCAACGTATATGATTGTGTCAATCAAACTGTTTCCTGTTGGTGTCATTTTGACTCCTCCTTAAAATTCAACGAGATATTCCTCTGTTATCGTGTCGGGTGTGCCCTCGGCAACTGCAACGTACCGCTTGCCGTTGTATGTGTAATAGCCGTTCGGTATCAACCGCATACCGGGCGACCACTCAAACGGGTTATCTTGAGTGCCGACGGGGTTGTCCTGCTCGACATATTCGGACTTGACGAGCTTATCGCCGACATAGTAGTTGTGCCAATCGTAGCCGATTTTGTCGGACTGCTCGATTCTCTCTGTAATTCCGCCGAGCTTTTCGACCTGCTCGCCCTGTACGACTTTTCGGCGTATTGCCTTAGCTTCAGCTCTCGTCATTGTCATACACCCCCTTAATTATAGCGAGCGACAGGCTATCGGGAATTTCTTCGTCCTCTGTCGGCAAAATCGGAGGTTTTTCGACCTCTTCATCAGGCTCATCGATAGGAACTGCGTGATAATTGTCGAGCAATTCTTCAAAATCTGCTGAAAACATAATCTGCATTGTGCTATAAGTGTTATCGCCGTTTGCTCTGAGCTTGTAACCCTCTGTTGGCTCGATCACGAGCATTTTATAGCCGTTGTCCTCAAGCAATGAAACGGTCGCATTTTCAATCGGCTGTTTTTCGTACAAAATCATGCAATAATCACTCCTTTTTCGTTCGTCAAAACTGTTGCGAGTGTCGGTCCCACTTTTGCGGCAACATATAAGCCCGTTTCGGGGTTTTGCTCACAGCGCCATGAGGTTAAATAATCTTTTACAAATGTGTGAAGCTTGATTGTAATTTTGTTCATGCCGACTCGGTAATCCCTCACTCCGTTGACAATGGAAATCAGCGTGCCGGGGTCATCTGAACTCGCTTCATATTTGCCCTTGATTATTCCCGAACAGTCCGACAGGTCAAGATCGCCGTTGATTGTTTTCGGCTTAAACCGCACATATTGTAATGATTGGCAAT
>DNGF01000012.1:626-2943 GCA_003486665.1 Oscillospiraceae bacterium | reverse complement strand
GCCCGGTCGTCGGCTCTGAACAGGGCGGTATGCGCCCCGTGCTGATAGTTCAAAACGATGTCGGCAACAAATACAGCCCGACGGTCATCGCCGCCGCAATAACAAGTCAACGCTTCAAGACTCAGCTGCCGACCCACATTCAGGTGGACGCTCAGGACTGCGGCCTCTCTAAGGATTCGATAGTTCTGCTCGAACAGGTCAGAACGCTTGACAAGCAAAGGCTCAAGGAGCGCATGGGCAATCTCGGCGAAAGGGATATGTCGAGGGTGAACAGAGCGCTTTCGGTCAGCCTCGGAATATTGAATTAAAAAAAGATTCGGAATCAAAACGGTTCCGAATCTTTTATACTATCTGTCAAAAAGTTTTTTATCTAACAGAGATATCAGTTTGTCGAAAGCATAAGCCATTAAAAGGGTGAGGGTAAAGGTTACAGCAAAGAAAATATATCTGTGAGCTGTAAGCCCAAAGTATTTAAAAATTGCCATCGGGATTCTTTGGATAATATAGATTGAAAATACACGTTTTCCCGTAAATTGTAAAAAAACATTGTTCAATCTTACTTTCATTGATAAAAATACAATTGAAAAAACAAAAAATACCGCAGCAGGATAGAAAAAACCGAAATACTTAAAAATAATGAAGCCGGCAACGGCGATTACGAGGAAGCATAAATATATCCAATCCTTTTTCATAACAATTTTGTCTATCTTGTCCTTAAACAGCCCGTACACCATTCCTAAAGGATAGCAAAAAATCGTGTTGTAAAAAAATGTGGGTTTGTTTGCCTTTATCAATAAAAAAATTAAAACGGCGGTAAGAGCTATCGTAACAGATGTTCCTATGTACTTGTTGCAGCGGCAAATGATAAAAGAAACAAAAACAATCAGATAAAGACAAAGCGTAGCAAAAATAAACCAATTACTGTTTCCTATACTTTCCCATGCAATAAGCGAAAGAAGATTATAGTATAGCGGAAATTTATGACCCAAGAACAAATTCATTATCATAAAAAGGACGATGGCTATATCGAAGTGAAGCAATACTCTGAGGAATCGGGTCATCGGTATTTTCTTCACATATGGCATCCCTTTCTTTGAAATGGAATATATCATGCCATAACCGGAGAAAAAGAAAAAGGTTACAACAACCAATTGACCGAGATACTGCACAAAATTGACAAATGAGCGGTCGATAAAGGTTGTTCCGAAGCTGACATATGAGTAAAAATGACATAAAAAAACAAGAACGACAAAGATTCCGTTAATTGCAGTTGTATCTGATTTAGATAAATAATCCTCAAAAAACTGACCTGTCCTTGCGACTTTTGCAGAGTAACACGAAAGAACCAATAAAACAGCAAGAATAAAAATCATTTAAAATCCTCCTCATAATTTAATGTTATCATATAAATAATAAGGTGTCAATTTTAATATAAAAATATAAACAATTAATATTAATTATAAGAAAAAACCATGTTGATTTTATAAGCCGATTATGATAAAATATAAAGGTATCACGCTGTGAGGAGTTGAACAAATTGAAGAAAAAAATAAAATATGCCGATTTCCCGGATATGAATACGGTAAAAGACATAGTAATTTTCGGCGGCAAGAAGGGTGCCGATAAGCCGCAATATACATTTTATAATTTTGACGGCGAGGTTGAAATGAAAACCTTTGCACAGGTCAATTATGACCTTACCGGTCTTGGACAGTATCTTTACAAGCTCGGACTCAGAGGTAAGAAGGTTGCGATCCTCAGCGAAAACAGCTACTACTGGATAGCCTGCTATTATTCGATAATTACGGGTAAGATCACCGCTATTCCGATGGATCCGAAGCTCCCCGATGACGATATTATAGATATCATGGTTCGCAGCGGCTGCAATGCCGTTTATTACAGCGAAGACTTCAAGGACACTGTTGAAAAGATGAAGAACGCCGAGGGCGTTGTGATCGAGCAGTACATAAAAATCGAGGATTTCTACTCAATGGTTGAAGAGGGTCACAACGAGGTTAAAAACGGAGCGAAGAGCTACCTTGAGGACGAAGTTCTTCCGAGCGATCTCGCATTCCTTGTTTATACCTCCGGCACAACGGGCAAAAGCAAGGGCGTTATGCTCTCTCAGGAAAATGTTGCAGCCGACAGCGTTGCGTCCTGCCGCGTTATGACGGGCGGTCCCGCGATCGGATTTCTTCCGCTTCATCATACGTTCTCGTGGGTAGGCGCACTTTTCTCAGGCAATCTTTTGACGGAATGGGGCTTTATTTGCCGCAGTCTTAAGGATATTCCGCAGGATATGAAAAAGTACCATCCT
>DNGF01000012.1:159-585 GCA_003486665.1 Oscillospiraceae bacterium | reverse complement strand
TGAAACGATATATAAGAAGATCTGGTTTACAGCGAAAAAATCCGGCAGGGAGGAAATGCTCAAAAAGGGGCTTAAGATCAGCAACTTCCTCAGAAAGCTCGGAATTGATAAGAGAAGAAAGATATTCTCCGAGATCATCAACAACCTCGGCGGCAATCTTGAGATGATCGTCTGCGGCGGCGCATACCTTGACGCAAAATACGAAAAGGGCATGGAGGATTTCGGAATCAAGATCATCAACGGCTATGGCATTACCGAATGCTCGCCTGCCGTTACCTGCAACAGGCTTGACGCATACAAGCTCGGCAGTGTAGGCATTCCGCTTCCATGCAACGAGATTAAAATAAAGGATCCCGATGAGGACGGAATCGGTGAGATCTGCGTCCGCGGCAAGAACGTTATGGTCGGCTACTACAACGAGCCGGA
>DNGF01000012.1:0-145 GCA_003486665.1 Oscillospiraceae bacterium | reverse complement strand
CGCGACTGCCGCCGCATTTGACGGCGACTGGTTCCTTACGGGCGACTACGGCTACATTGACGAGGACGGCTTCCTGTTCTTCACGGGCAGAAAGAAGAATCTTATCATTCTCTCAAACGGAAAGAACGTTTCCCCCGAAGAGATC
>DNGF01000005.1:4135-4435 GCA_003486665.1 Oscillospiraceae bacterium | reverse complement strand
GACCTCGGCATAACCTACGACCTTGACGTTCTCAGGCTTATTGACGCTTTCAGGGGTATCGGACTTCTTGTCGGCAGCGTCGTTATGACGCGTTACAGCGCACAGCCGGCGGCGGATGCTTTCTGCAAAAGGCTTGAAAGCCTCGGCGTTAAGGTTTATCACCATTACACGATTCCGGGCTATCCGTCGGATGTTGACAGAATTGTAAGCGATGAAGGCTTCGGCAAAAATGAATACATAGAAACCTCGCGTTCGCTCGTTGTTATCACCGCTCCCGGTCCGGGAAGCGGAAAGATGGCT
>DNGF01000005.1:0-4069 GCA_003486665.1 Oscillospiraceae bacterium | reverse complement strand
TTCGAAACCTTCCCGATCTGGAATCTTCCGCTCAATCACCCCGTTAACCTCGCCTATGAGGCGGCAACGGCAGACCTCAACGATATAAATATGATTGATCCGTTTCATCTTGAAGCATACGGTGAAATGACGGTAAACTACAACCGTGACGTTGAAATTTTCCCCGTGCTTGCGGCAACATTTGACCAGATCTACGGCGAATGTCCGTACAAATCACCCACAGACATGGGAGTTAACATGGCGGGAAACTGCATTATTGACGATGACGCCTGCTGCGATGCTTCAAGACAGGAAATCATCAGACGGTTCTACGCCGAGCAATGTTCCGTCAAGAAAGGACTCGGCAATCCGGAGAGCGTTGACAAGATCAAGCTCATCATGAAAAAAACGGGCATAACGCTTGACGAACGTCCGGTCATCGCGGCGGCAAAAGCCAAAGCCGAGGAAACAGGCGAGCCTGCAATGGCTATTGAAACAGGCAAGGATACACTTGTTACGGGCAAGACCTCTCTGCTCATGGGTGCTGCCGCGGCGGCAATGCTCAACGCTCTGAAGAGTCTTGCAGGAATTCAGGACGATATTCATCTTCTTGCACCGGCGGTCATTGAACCGGTACAGGAGCTTAAGGTAAAATACATGGGCAACCACAACCCAAGGCTTCATGTTGACGAGGTGCTTATCGCGCTTTCTGTTTCTGCGGCAACAAATCCGCTTGCGAAGCTTGCTCTTCAGCAGATTCCGAAGCTCAGAGGCATGGAAGCACACGCAACGGTTATTCTCAAGGAACAAGACGAGTCTGTATTTAAGAAATTCGGCGTCAATATAACCTGCGAGCCGAAATACCAGACCAAGAAGCTCTATCATAAATAAGGAGAACGACATGGGTAAAATTGTTGCAATCGGCGGCGGACGTTACAGCGACGGTGAAATAATCAACATCTTTAAAAAAATCGTTTCCCTTGCGGATAAAAGGAATCCGAAAGTACTCTTTATCCCCACGGCGGGCTATGACGATATCAACGGGGACGAGGATATTCAGCGAAGCTTTGAAAAATTCGGATGCCAATATGACATTCTCTACCTCACGGACGAAAAAAGAACCGTTGACGACATCCGTTCGGTGATTCTCGGTGCGGACATAATCTATGTCGGCGGCGGCGATGTCCGTTTCATGATGGAAACCTGGCGCAAGACGGGAGCGGACAAGGCTCTTGTCGAAGCATACAACAGCGGCAAAATCATGTCGGGCTACAGCGCAGGCGCGGTCTGCTGGTTCGATGTGGGCTATGACGACTGCGGACCCGATCACAGCTTCATGTTCTGCGACTGTTTGGGAATTTTGCCCTACTGCGCGTGTCCTCACTATGAATCCGATCACTGGCAGACATTCAAAAAGGCTATCCTCACAAGAACGGAACAGGGACTTGCTGTCGAGAACGGTGCGGCGCTGCTCTTTATCGACGGAATGATCGGTACGATCAGGGGCAACGACGGCGGTGATGTGTGGATTCTTGACAAAAACAGCGAGCTGAACCTCAGCAAAATTGTAGATAAAATGAACAAAACAGGCTAATCGTCGGTTGACTTTACGGTTAGGTTGTGCTAACATATATTCGAAAAATTTAATGGAGGGTGAAACCATGAAAAAAGTTTTATCAATCTTTTTGGCTGTTGTTATCCTCGTTTCGGGCGTTGTTTTCGCGTCCGCAAAGGGTAATGATACGCTTAAGTTCGACGAGAACGGACAGTTCAAGATCCTTGTTCTTGCCGACATTCAGTCGGGCTTCCCTGTCGGCGAAGCACTCAAGGCATACATAACAGAGGCTATTGACGCTTCAAATCCGAACCTTGTTATTTTCCTCGGCGACAACATCATGGGCGCCGATGACGGTACGGTTGAAAGCTACTGGAAGGGCTACGACGAGGTATTCCCGATTCTCGAAAGCAAGGGCGTTCCGTTCACTTTCGTATTCGGCAACCATGACGATGAGGCAGCTCCGACAGTAACAAAGGAAGAGATGCTCAAGAAGTATCAGTCATATGACGGATGTCTTGCTTATGATGCAGACCCGTCGCTTCACGGCTGTGCAACTCACAATCTCCCGATTCTCTCAAGCGACGGCAAGAAAGTTGCTTACAACCTTTGGATGTTCGACAGCGGAGATTACGTTTTCTATGAGAACGGCAAGAGAAGAGGTTACGACTGTGTTCGTGCCGACCAGATCGCATGGTACAAGGCAGAGAGCGCAAAGCTCAAGGCAGCTAACGGCGGCGAAGTTGTTCCGTCACTCGCGTTTGAACACATCATTCCGCAGGAAGCAACTCAGGCGGTCATGTTCTCCCTTCCGTTCCAGCTTGGTAAGCTCACGAAGAACTTTACGGACGGAACATCCGCAACATATCTTCCGAACTACTTTGCTTTCAAGGGAATTCTTTCCGAAGCTCCGTGTCCGTCACCCGATAACGAGGGTCAGTGGGACGCATTTGTTGAAACAGGCGACGTTAAGGCTTGCTTCTTCGGTCACGACCATGTTAACAACTTCAGCGTAGATGTTGACGGTGTTACGGCTGTCAGCGTTCCGGGTACAACTTTCAAGTCATACAGCAGCACAACGGATCAGGGTTCGATGGTTATCACCCTTGATGAGAAGGATCTTTCAACCTACAGCACAAAGATTCTTTACACAAGCGATCTTGCCGTTAAGGACGGTTCAAACATTCCGAATCAGGAGCATTCCCAGACCGTTGTGAACTACAAGTTCAGAACAGCTCTTCGCTATGCCGCATATACTCTCCTCGCTCTTGTAAGAGGAATTTATGCTCAGATCCCCTCACTTCTCGTCAAATAATCTTGACTGAAAAGTAAATATTTAAGGCAACGAAATCAAAACGATTTCGTTGCCCTTTTTTGTTTGTTATAAACTTAAAACACGGGGATCTCACCGTCATAATTCTCGGCTTATCAATCCAACGCAGCAAGGTCGGACGGTTCGTAACGGTTATGGCCTTGTATGCTCTTTTTATATTTCCAGCATTTGATCGCATCCGCAAGACTTTTTCCTTTGTTGTCCTCGAAGAAATCACGGATATACGTGTTATATTCAAATTGCTTGCCAATTGTTGTTTTCTTCGTTTTCTTCTCTTCCAAAATTCGATAATACGCTTCAATCGCTTCGGCATAGGTCTTGCCTGCGTTAGACTTTAACCATTTCTGAAACCCGACATTAAAAGAAAAGCCCTTGCCGATTTTTTCTTCAAAAAACGCTCTGAGCTTTTCGGAAAATGCGATATTCGGTTCTATTACCGTACTCTCGGTAATTGTGCCGACACTTGCTGTCGGTTTGCTTTTGGTCTGAACTTTCAAAACCTTTCCCGTGTCAAGAAAATATGCGATTCTGTCCGTAAGCTCCGGCTTTTTGCCAGAAACGGGCAGATTATTTTCACGGCAAAAATCAACTAATTCCTCTTTAAGATAATAATAACTGCGGAAAGTTTTTCCGTCAAGGTTTTTATTCAAATTCGGTCTTTCATTCATGTTCATTCTCCGTTTTATTCATCAACCCGCTCAATAGGAAGCGAGTTACATTCCTCTACAGTCCATTCGGCATAAAGCTTTTTTATCGACAAATCACAGCCGACTTTTTTATCCCCTTTTTCAAAGAAATGTACCGATCCAAGCTGAGTAACATAGCTCCAGCCTTCGTTTTGCATATATTCGATAAAATCCTTATAATCGTCCTTTGAACAGCGATACACATTATTGTCAACCTCAATTACAGGGGACTTTGAAAATGCCGCCAATGCGTAAATATTATCGCAATAATAGTGTTCGAGCGGCAACAAAACAGCCGCCAAAACAATAACAACGGCTAAAATTTTTAAAATCTTCTTCATAATAATTTCTCCTTTACACCCAATTAAGCTTTATTTATTCTTTTCGCCCTTATTCTTGGCAAATATCATAACAAGTCCTGCAATACCGCTGATTACGCCGAACAACGAGAACGGAAAATCATACCAACTGCTCAAAAGAGTTTTGTTAATATCCGCACCGCCAATACAAAGAAGT
>DNGF01000271.1:12343-14753 GCA_003486665.1 Oscillospiraceae bacterium | reverse complement strand
CAGCTCCCCTACAGGGGAGCCAAGAGATTACTGTCCCGAACGAAAAATGCGATGTGGGCAAATTATCCCTGATATATATTGACGAGAGATTTTTTCGTTAGACGGTTCAAAGTTCTCGATGGCTATATTCTTATATGCCGAGGAGGATAAAATGCGTATAACGGAAAAGATACAACCTTTTGACGAGAGATTTTTGCGTTAGGCGGATTTTATTCTTCGATGGCTATATTCTTATATGCCGAGAGAGTTTTGGGCTGTATCACGGAAAAAGATGCAACCTTTTTGACGAGAGATTTTTTCGTTAGACGGATTTTATTCTTCGATGGCTATATTCTTATATGCCGAGGAGGATAAAATGCGTATAACGGAAAAAGATCCGTCAAAATTAAATTTCTACTGTGGCATGGCGTGTTACATGACAGCCGAAATTTACTGCTACAGGCAAACCTGCAATGTGCGTCGGCGCAGTTTCAATGGCAACGGAAAGCGCTGTTGTATCGCCGCCGAAGCCCATCGGACCGACATTTGTTTCCCTGTTTATCCGTTCAAGGATTTCCGCTTCCATCTGTGCATAGAATTCATCGGGATTTTTCTCGGAAACGTTGCGGCAGAGCGCTTTTTTTGCAAGGAATGCACACTGCTCAAAATCACCACCGATGCCTATTCCGAGAACGATAGGCGGACACGGATTTCCGCCGGCGGTTCTGACGCAGGAAAGAACATACTCGATAATATTCTCTCTGCCCTTTGCCGGGGTCATCATCTTAAGGCAGCTCATATTTTCACTGCCGAAGCCCTTGGGTGCAACGGTAATTTTCACTTTATCGCCGTCAACGATGTTTGTATGAATAACGGCAGGGGTGTTGTCCTTGGTGTTGACACGTCTGAGAGGATCTCCGACAACCGAGCAGCGAAGATAGCCGTTAACGTAGCCGTTGTGAACCCCTTTGTTAACGGCGTCATAAAGACTGCCACCGACAAAATGCACGTCCTGACCTATATCCAGAAACACGACCGCCATTCCCGTATCCTGACAGATTGGAATGTCAAGCTCCTTTGCCGCGTCAAGATTCGCCTCGATATCTCCGAGGACGCTCTCTGCAAGACCGTTTTTCTCGCATTTGCGGCAGCTGCCTATCACTGCGGCAAGATCATCGGGCAGAAGCTTGTTCGCCTTAACGCAAAGCTCGGCGACCGCTTCACTTATTGTATTTACATCAATTTCTCTCAAATATATCACCTGAATGTTTCGCTATTCCGATTACAGATCAGCCGCCGAGGGTTGTACCACAATCATTTTCAGCATTAACTTATTCTTTCCGGCGACCGTTGATTAGCGGTTGCCAATATAAAAAACAGGAGCAGAAACCTGCTCCTGAAATTAATTACAGCTTATTTGTACCGCGTCGGTTATATCCGCCGCCGTGCTTGGAGTCACGCTTCAGATCTGACATTTTCTCGTCGCTTACCTGCTTGAATTTTGCCATCATGCTTTCAAATGACTGAGGCTGATTGTCCGTGCTTTTGTTTCCCTGCCAAACATTTGCCGCAGGTCTTCTCTGCTGAGCGGACTTCGGCTTTTGGGTTTTCGGCTGTTCAACTGCTTTTCGGATAGAAAGGCTTATCTTCCCGTCATCGGCAATGGAAAGGATCTTCACCTTAACCTGCTGACCGACCTTGAGATGATCCTTGATATCCTTTACGAATTCCGTTGCAACCTCGGAAATATGTACCATTCCCTTTTTGCCGTCATCAAGATCAACAAAGGCACCGAAAGACGTAAAACCGGTTACTTTTCCCTCAACTATTGAACCAACTTCCAACTGCATAAAATGCGTACTCCTCTTTTTTCCGAACCGTTAATCATTCACAGAAACGTCGTAATAGATATGCTCGCCGGGCTTCACATATCCAAGCTCATCTCTTGCGACTTTCTCAACGTATTCATCTATTTCACCGTTGCCAAGCCGCTCCTTGATACGGTTGTTTTCCGCAACCTGCTCATCGTAAGCAGCCTTGACATCGGCAATTTCAGCTTCGGTTTCTTTAATATCTTTATGTATGGTTATCATTGAAATGGCGAAATATGCACACAAAGCAATTATGCAGAACGAAACAATAAAGCTATGCTTGCGTTTCTTCTTTTCTGCCATTTCAGTCACCTCGATTCTCTGTTTCATCACTTAACGGGCGCACCGTTACGGATTGATTATACACTATTTCATGACTGTTATGCAAGTCATTTTCGTAATTTTTTTCTCTTTTTACGATATTTTTTTCTTTCTTTCTGTTTTTTTCGGTAAAAGCGGATGTATTGCGCCTCTTGCGTAAAAAAATTACTGCTTTTTTTCTGAGCTTTCCGAGCTTTTTCCTCGTCAGGTACGATATAAACGGATCAAGCAGCTTAAAC
>DNGF01000271.1:0-12279 GCA_003486665.1 Oscillospiraceae bacterium | reverse complement strand
TGACAACCGCATAAAATGTAACCCTGCCGTTACAGCGAATAAGGTAGAAGAAAAACGTCAGCACAAGGCACAGGAGCAAAAACATTATATCCCTTAAAAGAGTGAATTTTTTATCATTTCCTGACACAAGGAAAAAAATCAGCCGCATTATTTCATAAATGAAGCCGAGTGCAAGTCCTATCCCCAGAGAATAAACGATAGTCAGCAGCTGCTCCGTGACCTTCGGCATATATTCTATCATCTGAACACCCTGCTGAAAAAGCCGCCGCTTATTTTCGGCGCATTGTAGCTGACGGAATCAATGCCGCCCTCAACCGACATATCCCCTGTTTCAACCGAAAGACGGCTGATTTTAAGGTCATGACCCTTTATAACTATCTCGCCGCACTCGCTTTGAGCAACTATACAGTCGTCCTCGTAGCTGTCAACATTTTGAATTCCGCTTGCGGTAAGCCTCTGTCGATTTTCAATCACAATATCGTGCATTAAAGTTTCAGCCATAAAAAACACCTCATATAAACATATGAGGCATATGCGCCTAAAATGCGCCTTTGTCGGATTAATCAGTCGATGACCTTATACATTAACGCCGCATCATCCTTGGTTGCGTGCTCCGTAACCTTCGTGACCTGTATTTTTGTAACATTCGAACCCATGGTTATCTCTATAATGTCATTTTCCTTTACGTCGTAGGATGCTCTCGCAATTTTACCGTTAACCAAAACGTGCTTTGCGTCGCAGACTTCATTTGCTATAGTCCTGCGTTTGATAACACGGGAAACCTTGAGATATTTATCCAATCTCATACCAAGATACCGTTCCTTTTCCAAAATAAATGAATAAGCTGACAAGAGTCAAATACGATATGCTCAGCCCTTGCACAGCCCGAAGCCGTTTAAAACAAGTCTTTAATCACATCGAATTCTACTCTTATCAGCTTAAGGCAGGGACAGCGTTGATCCGCCCTGCCCGATACAATCGAAGTAAAATAGAATTATTTAACAGCGTCCTTGAGAGCCTTGCCGGCCTTGAAAGCGGGAACCTTGCTTGCGGGAACAGTCATTGTTTCGCCTGTTCTCGGATTGCGAGCCTGCTTCTCTGAGCGCTCTCTGATCTCGAATGTGCCGAAGCCTACGAGCTGGATCTTCTCACCGTTCTTGAGTGCGTCTGTTGTTGCAGCGATAACAGCGTTAACTGCCTTCTCGGCAGCCTTCTTGTCCATCTCGCCCTTAGCGGCTACTGCGTTGATAAATTCTGTCTTATTCATTGTAATTCCTCCAATTTTTTATTATGAAATCTTTAAGACCGCCGATGCACCAACGGTCGGCTCAAAGTTATCATTCAATTAACCGTTTTGTTTGGCTTCATCCCAAAGCCCGTCAAGAGTCTGTATATCCGACTCCTTCATGTTGATACCGCGCTCATCGGCAAGTTTTTCAACCGTCTTGAAGCGGCTGATAAATTTGTCGGTAGCGTCCGTGAGAGCTTCCTCGGCATCCGTATCGACAAAGCGCGAAACATTAACCGCGGAGAAAAGAACATCGCCCAGTTCCTCGTTAATATTCTCCTTGTCATTGTTTGAAATTGCCGCCTTAAGCTCTGCGATCTCCTCAGTAAGCTTATCAAGAGCGCCGTTAACCTCATCCCAGTCAAAGCCTGCCTTCGCCGCCTTATGCTGAACCTTTGCCGCTCTCATAAGTGCCGGCAGCTCTCTCGGAATCGAGTCTATCGCCTCGGACGTAGTTTTCTGCCCCTTGGATTTGCGCTTGATCGCATCCCAGTTGGTAAGCACATCATCAACGCCGCTGACATTGACTTCACCAAAAACATGAGGATGACGTTCGATCAGCTTTTTACAATTCTCGTCTGCGACATCGTCAATGTTGAATACGCCCTTTTCCGCTTCTATCTGAGAGTGGAAAACGACCTGCATCAAAACGTCGCCCAGTTCCTCCCGAAGCATATCCGGATTCTTTTTATTGATCGCCTCAACTGTTTCGTAGGTTTCTTCAATAAGATTCTTCTTTATGCTTTCGTGAGTCTGTTTAATATCCCACGGGCATCCGCCCTCGGAGCGAAGCACCTCGATAATCTTAACCAGATCGTATATATTGTATTTATCTTTAAACTCAAAGCTATTTTTCATATCCATACTATTTTAACCTAAAAATCCACGTTTTTCAAGGGTTTCGGCAATTTTTTCTCCTTTTGGTATCATAAGAAGATCATCCTTTGAAATACCCTTGAAGAGGAGTATTGTTATAACATAAGCAATGATCGCTGCAATGACCGCAATGATCAATGCTATGGTATTACCGTTTATCATGCTGTCAGGATCTCCGATATTGCCGAGGAACTTTCCGAAAACAAGATTTGTGAGGAAAGCCACGGCGGCGCTGATAGCCGAACAAAGACACGGCTTTATAAACACCGAAGCAAAATTGATCCTGACTCCCGTTATCTTGATTATGCAATACATATTGATAATCACAACAACAAGATAGCAGGCGATTGAAGCGATCGGCGCACCGTTGATGTTGATACTGGGATTGCCGATAAGAATATAATTAAGTATTATCTTGATAACTGCGCCTATGACAAGCGATTTCAGCGGAATATCGGTTCTTCCGAGTCCCTGAAGCATACTTGTGATCGGCGAAGAAACCGCAAAAATGAAGATCGTACAGCCGTAGACCGCCAGTATTGTCGAACCGATGCTCGCCGTTGCCGCAGGATAAAACATATCCAGAAGGGAATACGAAACCGCCGCAAGACCGAAGCCTGTAGGCAAGGAAATGAGCATTGTGACTCTGATAACGGATTCAACGGCGACCTTGATATCATGGCGCTGATGGTTTGCCCACGCCGCAGAAAGAACGGGAATCGCACTGATACCAAGCGTCATGGTGATCGTGGGTATAAGATTTTTAAAATCCAGAACCTCGTTGTAAATTCCGTAAATATATTTAACGATCTGAGAATCGGCAATCTTCATCTCTTCAAACTCGGCACCGTAAAGAGAATATATAACGTCCGGAGCCTTTTCGACCGCATCCTTGAGGCGAGCCTGAATCGTTGCGGCATCTATGAGATTTGTAATATTTGTAACAAGTGAGCTTGCCGCAATGGGGAGCGCAGTCATTACAATGATTTTTGCAAGAACTCTGCTGTCCGCCGGCTTCGGCGAAGAGAAAAGCTCCGCCTTTGTTATTCCGTCACCCTTTATTCTGTGTCGGATAACAAGATAAAGCAGTCCCAAAATTGTGCCTGAAGTAACGCCGAGAACCGCCGTTGTAGCCGCAAAGGGATAGATCGCGGCGAGGGCGTCCTCTTTTGTTTCACGCACCGCACCGAAAACGGGCTGACCGGCTTCAAACCTTGCCAGCTGGTTTTTAAGCAGAACATAGCTTGCGCCAAGACCGACAATAAGCTTTCCGATAACCTCAATGACTTCCGAAACCGCTGTCGGGAGCATATTCTGCATTCCCTCGTAATAGCCTCTGTATGTTGACATACAGCAGCAGAAGAAGATCGACGGCGCAATCGCAAGAACACAATAAATATTTTCTACATACTTAACGATAAATTTTGTATAAGGATAAGCGACCAACAGCAAAAGTACCGTTCCGAGAATACCCATCATCAGGAAAAGACGGGCTGAAACGCGCCTTATCATTCTTACGTCACGGAAGTGACCGAGCGAACGTTCCTTTGCAACAAGTCTGGAAACGGCAACGGGCAACCCCGCCATTGAAATAGAATACAGCGGAGTATATATCTCATAAGCTGTGCTGAAATATCCGCGTCCGACCTCACCGATCAGCATTGAAAGCGGAATTTTAAACAAAGCACCGATAACCTTAACAAATATAGTGGCAACGACAAGTATAAAAGCGCCGCTGAGAAGCGACTGACTCTTTACGCCTGACTTTTCTTCAGCCATCGCGTTTCCTCCTGTTCAAAATACTTATATATGAAAGGAACTCTTGTTTTTAATACCGCCGAAAACGGCGGCAAAAAATATTTTACCATATAGTTCCTTATTTATCAACATTTTTATTAATAATTACCTCAAAATTAACTGAAAAATATCTTAAATAAACTCCCTGAGGAGCGAATTATCCGGCATTTTGGATATATCTATCGGTCTGAGCCTTGAAAAGTCCTCCTTAAGCTGCTGAGCCAACGGATAGAAACAGCTTGCGTTATCCACGGTGTCAAGCAGTTCCACAGCCTCATCCCTGAAAATACTCGACTCATAAGGGTGAAAAGAATCTATTCTGAACCGCGCGTTTTTTTCATAGGGAAAGATATATTTATCCTCGCCCTTAAGCACCTCCGGCCACTGAGAGAAGGTCTTTTCCACCGAAGTGTTTCTGTAATGATAATCGCGTATCATCCTGCGTACAAGGCGAAGATTTCTCTTGCTGAAAATCACCTTTCCGTCATCATCGGTAACTCTCGATGAAACGCTTATATACACCTTATAAATGTGGCTCTCGTCAAGCCCCTTTGTTATAATCGGATTGAGCGCGTGCAAGCCCTCGACTATTATAACATCGTCCTTCTTAAGCTCTATGCTTCTCATTTCGCTTTTTCTTGTGCCGCTTACAAAATCGAACTCAGGCACCATTGCTTTTCTGTTCTCGATCAGATCCGAAAAGGTCTTATGGATCAGGTCGATATCAAGAGCGCTGACATTCTCAAAATCCCTGACTCCCTTATCCGTCATCGGGATATCGGCGGCATTATGATAATAGTCATCAAGCGAAAGAGTGTACGCGTTTCTGCCGCTGCGATTGATTTTTTCAACAATCTTACCGGCTGTTGTTGTTTTTCCCGAAGAGCTGGGGCCTGCAAGCAGAACAATATCGCAGTCGCAGTCCGAAACAAATCTTTCAACCAGAGAGGAAACGGAGCCGTCAAAGCCCTCCTCTGCCGACTCAATAAAAGACTCAACATCGGACGCAACGTTTTTATTAATATCGCTTAATGTTCTGTATGCCATTTCGACACCTCTTATTTCAGACTGTCGTAAAACTCCTTTATCTGCGCCTTGCGCTCGGAAATTACTTCGTAACGTGAATTATACTCATACGGATATTTATAATTAAAAATTCTTTCTATATTCCTGCTGTTGGGATCCTTAAGCTTTGTCACGGCTCCTGCGCCGACAGCAAGCACCGTGTGGCACTCCTCCATCATGAAGATGTTGTAAAGACACTCGAAGCCGTCCTTACACCAGCCGACGTTTTCAAGATTGCCGAGTGAACGTGACTGTCTATACATATAATACGGCTTATAGCCGGCGGAATAGAACCTGTTCTGAGCAAATTCCAGCATTTTATTTGCAATTTCTCCGCTCTGGACATCAACGCCATGAGTCACAATGTTTGACGAGCGCTTCAAGGCAAGTGTATGAAGCGTTATATTTTCGGGGTTCATGGACACAGCGCGGTCAACCGAATTGCAGAAGCTTTCGTATGTATCACCTGTCAGTCCCGCTATAAGATCCATGTTTATGTTGTCAAAGCCGATCTCCCTTGCCTCACAAAAGACGCGCACGACATCATCGACCGTGTGACGTCTGCCTATCGTTCTGAGAACCTCATCGTTAAAGGTCTGCGGATTTATGCTGATTCTGCCGACTCCCGCCGCTTTTATCACCCTGAGCTTTTCGGGAGTTACCGTATCGGCTCTGCCTGCTTCTATCGTGTATTCGCGAATATGCGACAAATCAAAGTCGGCATTGATTTCGGCACAGATTCTCTCAAGCATCTCGGCAGAGAGAGTTGTCGGCGTGCCGCCGCCCCAATAGATCGATTCAAGTCTTAAGCCGAGTTCGTTCGCGACCGCGGCAGTTTGCCTGATCTCTTTGCAGAGATTTTCAACATAATCCGGCAGAAGCTTCTTAGCCTGTGCGATCGAATGAGAAACAAAGGAGCAATAGTTGCACCTTGTCGGGCAGAACGGAACAGAAACATACAGGCTGAAGCTTTTTTCGTCCGAGAGCGACATTATTCTCTCCTCCGCCTTTGCGACAGAATACGCAAGCTCGGTCTTTTTTTTACAAACCAAGAGCTTATCCGTAAAATATACTTTCGCACCGTCATCGCCGAATTCATTAATCAGCGAATTCATCAGCTTTGACGGTCTGACACCCGTCAGTATGCCCCATTTCGGCGTATATCCCGTTATATCGGAGAGAAGTGAAAACAGCAATATCGCCATCTCCCTCTCGCAGTCCTCATAATCCGCAACCGAGGCTTCCTTTGTACCTATTGTTCCGTTTATGCTGACGGAAACACCTACAACATATTCGTCTTTTAAAGAAGTGATAACAGTTATATCGTCCGTTCCGTCCTCCGAATCCTTTATGACACGAATCGTTTCATGGGGAAAGAAGACGCGGCAAAGGTTTTCCATTTCATAATGGAATTTATGATTAACGACCCTGAGTATCATTTAAATCTCCTCATATATCTGTTTCTTCTGCGTTCGTATTCCATGGTTGTGGCTCTGTTGTGGCCGGGATAGATTGTATAATCGCCCGGCATTTCATAAAGCCGCTTGATCGAGGCATACATTTCATCTTCGTTTCCGCCGAACAGATCGGTCCTGCCTACCGTCAGGCAGAAGAGCGTATCTCCCGTAAAAAGCGTCCTTTCGCTTTCCGCATAATAGCACACGCTGCCCATTGTATGACCCGGAGTGTGCATAACCTTAAAATCAAGGCTTCCGAGAGCTATCACATCGCCCTCTTCAACAATAATATCGGGTTCAATATTTTTTTGAGTGTGCGGCGCAATGCTGAACGCAATGCTTATCATCTCGGTTGTAAGGCAGTCCGCGTCCTTGCTGTGAATCACAATTTTTGCGTTCGGGAATGCCTGCTTAAGGTCATATACGCCGAGGATATGATCTGCGTGGCCGTGCGTCAGCAGAATATATTTAACATTTTTGCCGTTCAGCTTGGCAAGAAGTTCTGGCGTACACTCGCCGCAGTCGATTATCGCGGTTTCGCCGCTTATATCGTCTGTAACAATATATGTGTTTGCGCTGACAGGTCCCAGCACCATTGTTTCAACCGTCATTTTTCAATCCCTCTTGTTCCAGATCGTTGTGTCCATGATTATCGTAACGGGACCGTCATTGTGAATCTCAACCTGCATATCTGCTCCGAACGAGCCGTGCTCGACCTTTTTGATACCGTTTGCCTTGAGCTGTTCCATAAAATATTCGTAAAGCTCGTTTGCGTAATCCGGCTTTGCCGCAGTTGTAAACGACGGGCGGTTACCCTTTTTAATGTCCGCACAAAGCGTGAACTGAGAAATCGCAAGCACTTCTCCGTTTACATCGAGAATAGAGAGGTTCATCTTCTCCTCCTCATCCTCGAAAATACGCAGTTTTGCAATCTTTGCGGCAAGAATTTCCGCGTCCTTTTTTGTATCATCGGGGAAAACGCCCAGAAGTACGTTATATCCCCTGCCGATTTTGCCTATTGTTTCACCGTCAACGGCTACCGCCGACGATTTTACTCTTTGAACTACTGCTTTCATAAAGAACTCCTTTTAAGGCATTTTCGCCTTAACTGTTCGAACGTTCAACATCCAGAACGCCGTTAATCTTTCTGAGCTTCGCCATAACGCTGTTAAGATGCTCTATTCCGTTGACTCCGATCGTCAATTCAAGTGAAGCTCTGCCGTCTTTCTTACTCTTTGTATTAATTCCGTATATCATTACCCTCATATCGGCTATCATTTTTGAAATATCAGCCATAAGTCCGACTCGGTCAAGGCACGTCAGCGAAACCGTGGCGGTGAAGTCCTCCTTCACGGAATCATCCCAGCCTGCGGCGATCCACCTGTCCGGCTCATCGGCAAGCTCGATAACCTTCGGAACATTCGTGCAGTCCCTCTTGTGTATCGAAACGCCGTGTCCTCTTGTAATAAATCCGATAATTTTATCACCGGGAACCGGACTGCAGCACTTTGAAAGCTTAATAAGGCAGTTGTCGATACCTTCGATAACAACGCCCTCCTGACTTTTTGCACGTTTTTTCGGAGTCGGCTTGGTTATCTTGATAACGTCCTCCTCAACGGGTTCAGGCTGTTTAAATTCCTTAACGTACTCATCCTTGATATGCGGCATCATCTTGTTGAGAGATATTCCGCCGTAGCCTATAGCCGCAAACAGATCATCCGCACTGTTAAAACGCTGCTTCTGTGCAATTTCAAGCACAAATTTGTCAAACTGCTGATCGTTGAGCCTTATGAAATTGCGCTTGAATTCACGCTCAACTTCCATCCTGCCCTCAAGAATATTCTCTTCTCTGCGTTCCTTTTTAAACCACGAACGTATCTTGTTTCTGGCGCCGCTCGTTTTGACAAATTTAAGCCAGTCGCGGCTCGGTCCCTTATTCTGCTGAGATGATGTGATAACCTCAACGATCTCACCCGTTTTAACCACATAGTCAATCGGGACAATTCTGCCGTCAACCTTTGCGCCGACCATTCTGTTGCCGACCGCCGAGTGAATGGCATAGGCAAAATCGACAACCGTTGCACCTGCGGGCAGGTTGATAACCGTTCCTTTCGGAGTGAAGACAAAAACCTCCTCCTGAACAAGGTCTGTTTTAATAGTATTTACAATATCCTGCGGATTCTCGGAAACATTCTGACTCTCAAGAAGCTGACGGATCCATGAAAATTTCTCTTCAAATCTCTGCCTGCCGTTGATTCCGAGCTTATATTTCCAATGGGCGGCAACACCGTACTCAGCCGTGCGGTGCATCTCCCACGTTCTTATCTGAACCTCAAAAGGAATTCCCTCATCCCCGATTACCGTTGTGTGAAGCGACTGGTACATATTCGCTTTCGGGGTTGAGATATAATCCTTAAAGCGTCCCGGAATGGACTGGAACATATCGTGAATTATTCCCAAGCAGTTGTAACAGTCAATAACATCGTCAACAATTATTCTGACCGCATAGATGTCATATATCTCGTCAAAGCTTTTGCCCTGCATATACATTTTTCTGTAAATGCCGTGGACGCTCTTGATTCTGCCTGAAATGCTTGAATTCGGCACAACCTGTTTTATTCTCTCGCTTATCTTTTTCTGTATGCTGTCAAGGTATTCCTTTCTCTTGGACTGCTGCTGTTCAAGTCTATCTCTTATCTCCTTATACGCCACGGGGTCAAGATAGCTGATTGCAAGATCCTCAAGCTCCTCCTTAACGCCTCTGATACCGAGGCGGTGAGCTATCGGAGCGTAAATTTCAAGAGTTTCCTGTGATTTTTCACGTCTTTTATCGGGTCGCATAAAAGACAGTGTTCTCATATTGTGTATGCGGTCGGCAAGCTTGATGATGATAACACGAATATCCTGCGACATCGCCATCAGCATCTTGCGAACATTCTCCGCCTGCTGCTCCTCCTTTGTAAAGATAGGCACCTTGCCGAGCTTTGTAACGCCCTCAACAAGGTTTGCAACGTCCTCACCGAATTCCTCACGGATATTTTCCTTAGTCAAATCGGTGTCTTCAACAACATCGTGCAGCAAAGCCGCAGCCATGGATTCCCCGTCCATACCCAGGTTATAAAGGATAATCGCAACGGAGATGGGGTGAATTATATAAGGCTCGCCTGAGAATCTGAACTGACCCTCATGAGCCTTTTTGGCAACAAAATACGCTTTTTCTATCAGGGAAACATCATTGGGACTCATGTTTTCCCTCACAAGAGTTATCAGCTTCGTATAAAGCTCATCGGGAGTTTCGGGAACAAACACCTTTTCCTCGCTTTTTGTTTCCTCCGATTCACTGAGCGAAGCCGTTAATTTGTTTTTTTCATTTTTCTCTGACATTTTTATACCTCTCGGCTCACAATGCCGATTCATTTGAAATTTCTGCTAACCTTCTGAGGATCGGTGCGTCCTGCAAGTTGACCTTCTCGCTTGTTTTCGGAACGCTCAGTCCTTCGTTTTCATCTCTTCTGAGTATGCCCATTTCGAGCATTGCTTCAACGGATACAGCTACCTGTCCGTAATCCTCTGCCCAGAAATCAAGCCGATGGCAGAGTGTTTCAATATCATAGTTCCACCTTCCGGCAGAGCGGATATATCTGTAGACCTTGGCTGTGGTTTCCCTTTGGGGAATAAGAAGCTCGGCATCAAAGCCGTCCTTCCGCCCTCTCATAAGCATTGAGAAATCTCTCATTGAAGAGAAGAGATCGTCCTCCACCATATCGTGAAGCTTTATATTTTTCAGCAGAACGCTGACTCTGAGCTGTCCGAGATACTCGTTAGGCTCAAGACCCACCGCCGCGTCAACGATATCACCCCGAACAAACGGGAAATCCGCCTGAAGCGTTCGGAATTTCAACGTTTGAATTGAAATCCCGTTTCTCTCAAGAATCACCCTAAGATGCTTTCCGTTGCCTATCGGCTGAATATCGGCTACCGTCATGTTATAAAGTCCGAATATCGGCTGCGGATTGCCCGCGCCGAACGGTTCGAGCTGACTGACCGTTTCAAGCATCTCCGTATTTACACACGCCGGATTTAGCTTAAAGTCTATGTTCTGAATCGGGTACGGCATTTCTATACTGTCCGCATATTTATTGATTTTCTGCCGAAAAACGGGTATATTCGATGCCTTAAGACCTATGCCTGCCGCGAGCATATGACCGCCGAAATGGGTCAGACAATCGCCGCAGCGGCATATAGCGTCATAAAGATTGAAGCCCTCAATGCTTCTGCCCGAACCCTTTGCGTCCTCTCCGTCAACGGTTATAACAAGTGTGGGTTTTCCGTATTTTTCGACAAGCCTCGACGCGACAATACCGACAACGCCGTCATGCCAGCCCTCGCCGGCGACCACCAAAACGTTTTGATATTTCCAGCCGGGATTCGATCTTATCTGTTCATCAGCCTGAGTGAGTATTTCCTGCTCGGTCTGCTGCCTTGCGGTATTTTCATCGTTTATCTCTTGTGCAAGCATAACCGCTTCATCGTAATCCTCACTCAAAAGAAGTCTTATTGCCCTGTCCGCCGATCCCATACGACCGGCAGCATTGATTCTCGGACAAATTCCGAATGCAATTGAAGTGGAATTGATCTTCCTTTCCGAAAGACCCGCGGCTTCCATAAGAGCCTGAATTCCCGTTCTGTCGGAATCGGCAAGCATCTCAACGCCGCGGCGAACAAACTCGCGGTTTTCTTTTACAAGCGGCATAACGTCGGCAATCGTGCCTATCGTCACAAGGTCAACAAAGCTGTCTGTTATTCCGTTTTCCTCACCCTCAAGCGCACATATTAATTTATATGCAACGCCGACGCCTGCATAGTCTTTAAAATCCAGATTGCAGTCCGCCCTATGAGGGTCAACGACCGCAGCCGCCTGCGGCAAAGAGTCCGACGGAAGATGGTGATCCGTTATAACGAGATCCATCTCAAGCTCGTTAATATATTTTGCTTCCTCAACGGCGCTTATTCCGTTATCAACGGTAATAATAAGCTTGACGCCCATCATGCTGAGCTTGTCGATAGCTTCATAGCTGAGTCCGTAGCCCTCGGTATGACGGTTCGGGACATAATAAACGACATCCGCGCCCTGCATTTCAAGATAGGAATAGAGTAATGCCGTTGATGTTACTCCGTCCGCATCGTAATCGCCGTAAACCGCGATTCTTTCAAATTCATCGAGTGCCTTCTGCACCCTTTTCACTGCCGCATACATATCGGGGAAATCCATCGGATCAACGCTCTTATGTTCGCCGATGCCGAAAAAGTCTTTCGCCTCTTCTGCGGTTTTTATTCCTCTTGTCGATGCGATAAGCGCAGCATACGGGCTTATGCCGAGTTCTTCCGAAAGCTTGGTCGCGTACTCTTTATCGCCGCTTTTGACTATCCACTTTTTTCTGCTCATACCGCATCTCCTTTCATTATATTCTGTATAATTTTTTATCTGTCATATATCTCTTCAAGCTGTCTGACAGTATGTGAAATATCAAATTCTCCGAGCTTTTTTTCGTCTGCCGATTTTCTCGGCTCATCAAGCTTTTTGCTTATGAACTCCGCCCACTGCTTTGCACTATTTTCTAATGGAAAATATTCAACAAGTCCGACATTCGCTTCCTCTGTAACCACGTCTGAAACTACGCAGCGAAGCCCCGCCGCCTGTGCCTCAATAAGCGAAAAAGGAAGTCCCTCAAAAAGTGACGGCATCAAGAAGCAATCGCAGCACGCAAGTATCTCCCTGACATCGGTTCTGACGCC